>CALBND010000083.1 GCA_937896305.1 uncultured Actinomycetes bacterium | reverse complement strand
AGTAGGCCTAATTGGAATGTATGTTCCAAAATGGATGGCTGATGAATACCCAGATATTACAGACTCAGCTAACTTGAATAAATATGCAGATCTATTCAAAACTGCAGATTCAGGTGGCAAAGGTGCCTGGTACGAAGGACCTCCGGGCTACACCACAATTGGTGAAAAAATGATCGAAGCAAATAAATTAAACTTCAAAGCCATTAACACTGGTTCTGAGGCAGCTTTGACAGACTTGTTCACTGATGGTCAAAAAAACAAGAAAGCTGTTATGGCCTACTGGTACACACCACAATATTTCAATGCACAAGTTGAATTGGCAAGAGTTAACTTCCCTGCCAATGACTGGACTGATGCAGCAGAAGCAAGTGGTTTAACTGATTACCCTGGTACTCCTCTGATCAAGTTGGCAACAACTAAATTAGTGGAATCAGGCTCACCATTTGCTAGCTTGATGCAAAACTTCAAGTGGTCAAATGATGATCAAAACGCAGTTGCAGCAGATATTGAAGGTGGAATGGATGCAGCAGCAGCCGCTCAAAAGTGGATTGATGCTAACCCAGACACAGTTAATGCCTGGTTGAACTAACTAGTAAAAAAAAATAAAAGGGGCAGGCACTTGACGTGCCTGCCCCTTTTGCATGAGCATAGGAACATCACTGTTGCGCTGTTAGAACTAAGTTGCATATAGCGCAACAACCTAAAGTGGGAGAAATTGCACAGTGTCGAAAAAAGTTGTCATTATCGGAGCTGGAATTGTTGGTTGCGCACTTGCTGATGAATTAACACAACGCGGCTGGAATGACGTAACAGTTTTAGAACAAGGACCACTTTGGGCTGCTGGAGGATCAACTTCACATGCGCCAGGTTTAGTTTTTCAAACTAACGCAAGTAAATCTTTAGCACTTTATGCAAAATACACTGTTGAAAAACTTTGCTCCCTTGATCTCGATGGAAAACCTTGTTTCCTTCAAGTTGGATCTTTAGAAGTGGCAACAAATAAAAAACGTTTGGCAGAACTTCACAGAAGAGCCTCTCTTGCTAATGCTTGGGGCATTGAAGCAAAAGTAATTTCACCTAAAGAGGCTAAGAAATTAAATCATTTGTTAAACGAAAAATCTCTTGTAGGTGCACTATACGTAAAAACAGATGGGTTAGCAAAAGCATTAAATGCTGACGAAGCTATGGGACGACTAGCAATTTCACGGGGAGCTAAATTTTTAGAAAGACATGAAGTTTTAGAGATTTTAAAAGAAAACGGTGAAGTTAAAGGTGTTAGAACTAATCATGGTGATTTTGCTGCCGAAATAGTTATTGCTTGTGCTGGAATTTGGGGCCCAAAAATTGGTGCACTAGTTGGAATGCCAACTGCCATTCAACCACTGGCTCATCAACTGGCTTGGTCAACTGATTTAGATGAATTATCTTCTGAAACAGAAGAAAGCACTTTACCAATGATTAGACACCAAGATAAAGATTTGTATTACCGTCAAAGAAATAAAGGATTAGGTGTTGGCTGGTATGGCCATAAACCATTACCGATAAAAGCTAAGAATATTTTACCTTTTGATGATGCAAAAGTTATGCCATCGGTTCTAGATTTCACTAAAAAAGAGTGGAAAGGTGCAATACAAAATTCAACTAAAATAATTCCTGCATTAAAGAAATTCAAAATTGATAGTGCAATGAATGGCCTTTTCTCTTTTACCGTTGATGGTTTCCCCTTAATGGGAGAATGGGCTGGCTTGAAAGGTTTTTGGACTGCCGAAGCAGTTTGGGTAACACATTCTGCAGGTGTCGCTAAAGCGATTGCCGAATGGTTAGTTGATGGACATCCATCCTTATCTGTTCACGAATCAGATGTAAATCGATTTGAAAAACATCAAATAGGACCAGAACATATCGAAAAACGTGGCAAGCAAAATTATGTGGAAGTTTATGATCTCCTACATCCGCTAGAACCGATGAAAGATCCCCGACCTATTAGAACCACAGGATTTTACCAACGTCAAAAAACACTTGGTGGTTATTTCTTAGAAGCATCTGGTTATGAAAGACCTCAATGGTATGAATCTAATAAAAATTTAACAACCAAATTTAAGTCTCCTAAAAGAAATGATTGGGCAAGCACACACTGGTCTCCAATCATTGGAGCGGAAGCCCAATATGTGAGAAATCATGTTGGCTTATTTGATATCACTTCCTTAAAAAGAATTGAAGTAACAGGAAAGGGATCTCTAGATTTCTTACAACAACAAACAACAGGAAAATTAGATAAATCAATTGGATCCATAACTTACTGCCTAATGTTGACTAAGCATGGCGGAATCATAAGCGATATCACTGTTGCAAGAATCGGTGAAAACCATTTCATTTTAGGTGCAAATGGCAATGTTGATTTAGTTAAATTACAATTAGCTGCACCAGACACAGTTCATGTCAAAGACATAACTTCTGGAACAATTGGACTTGGATTGTTTGGACCAAAAGCAAGAGAGTTGGCACAAAGTTTAACTGAAGATGATTTGTCCAATGAATCATTAGGGTATTTCAGATCCAAACAAACATACTTTGGACAAGTACCAGTAACTTTGTGGCGATTGTCTTACGTTGGTGAACTTGGATATGAAATTTACGCCGATGCTGATATGGCCTTGAAACTTTGGGATACTTTATTTAAAGCAGGTAAAAAGTTTGGGTTGATACCAGCTGGTCGTGGCGCTTTTAATAGTATGCGTCTAGAAAAAGGCTATAGATCTTATGGCGCTGAAATGACTAGTGAACACAATCCCTATGAAGCAGGCTTAGGTTTTGCTTTAAGAAAATCAGATGGATACATTGGACATGAAGCAATTAGTAAATTTGATCCAGAAAAAATAACTAAAAAACTATGCTGTCTGGTAATTGGTAATGATTTTGATGTAGTCATGGGCAAAGAGCCAGTCCTCGTAAATAGCAAAATTGTGGGATACACGACTTCGGCTTATTATGGTCACACCGTTAAATCTCCTTTGGCTTACGCCTGGTTACCAATTGAGTTTGCGAAAAAGGGACAAAGTGTGGAAATTCAATATTTCGACAAGAAAGTTAAAGCTAAAGTTGGCGACGACCCACAATTTGACCCA
>CALBND010000082.1 GCA_937896305.1 uncultured Actinomycetes bacterium | reverse complement strand
CGCTGTTGATAATTGGTGTGCTTCATCAATTATGTAAATTTTGTATCTATCTTTCATAGGCACGTAGACAACTTGATCTCTTAAATCTCTTGCATCATCAACGCCACCATGGGTGGCTGCATCAATTTCTACAACATCAACAGTGCCAACACCTCCAGGAGCTAGGGCAACACACGATTCACATTTTCCGCAAGGAGTTGAGGTTGGACCTTGTTCACAATTTAAAGATCTAGCCATGATTCGTGCAGTGCTAGTTTTTCCACAACCCCTAGGTCCACTAAATAAATAAGCATGATGAACTTTGTCAGAATCGATAGCTCTTGCTAAAGGTTCTGTGACATGTTCTTGACCAATCACACCTAGAAGTGTGTCTGGTCGATAACGACGATAAAGGGCAAGCACCATGATTTCTTTAGCCTAAGGTTTGGCTAAGACAATTGTTAAGTCACTTGCCCCACACTTACCCAAATAGAACATGTTTAGACTCAACTTTAGGCAAAGATGTAAGTCCTGAGACTTGTGGGAAATGGATCAATTAATCAAACATGGCCAGCTCAACTGAAGAAAGAAAACGATTAATCCAAGGCGTAGTAGTTGTAGGCGCTGGATTAGCTGTTCCTCAAGTTTTGGCCTACATAGCAAGTGTGGTTGCTGCCAGATTATTAATCCCAGCAGACTTTGGTGCTTTTGGAGCAATGCAAGGTATAACTCAAATTGGCACTCCAATTGGTTTAGGAATTCAAGCACTTGCCGCTAGAAGATTAGTTAAAAATTCGCAAAACAAACATCATGATTTATTGAGATTTGGTCTTGAAATCTCTATTGCAGTATTTTTAGCAACTCTTATTTTGTCTTTTCCTTTATCAGCAATTTTTCATATCGACTATTTTGTTTTGGTATTAACAATCGGAGCAATTGCTCCATTTGTTTTCTTAAGCACTCAATTAGGAATTGCGCAAGGAAAAGAGTTTTATTTAAAGCTAGCAGGAATATATATAGTTTTTGGAATTGGACGAAGTATTTCAGCCATTGTGGGATTAGTGATTTATCCCGAATTAATTTCTGTTGGAATCGGTTTTTTTGCAGGAACTGCATTAAGTGCTATTGTTGCCCATTTTGTTTTGGGAAATAGTAAAAAGTTTTGGCAAACCAACAGAGCTGAAAATGGAATTAACGAATTATTTAAAGCAACGCAAGCCTTATTTGCGTTATATGTTTTAGTTAATATTGATGTTTTGCTCGCAAGAATCGTTTTAAGTCAAGAAGAGTCCGGTATCTATACGGTTGGAATGCTAGTAGCAAAAATTGCTTTCTTTATGCCTCAAGCAATAACAGTTGTGCTATTTCCCAAGATGGGTAAAAATGATTCATCTGCACTTCGTCTCGCTGTAATTGGCACTGCTTTTATTGGAAGTATTTATGTTGCCATTTGTTACATTGGTTCAGAATTTGTAGTTAATGCAATTGGCGGTAAAGGTTATAGTGAACTTTATTCAGAAGTTTGGCTATTTGCAATTGAAGGATCTTTATTCGCAATTTTGCAAGTTTTACTTTATGGTCGAATTGCTCGGGAAGATACCAAAGTTTCTATTTTGTTATGGGTCGGATCTTTTATCGCAGCAACCTCAGTTTGGATTATCGCAATTGACACAATCGCCTCAGTTGTTTATTCATTGATAGCTGTAACACTTGTCTTAGTAATAATTGCTGCAGTAACTGAATTGAGACATCGTGCTCATGAAAGAAGTGACTCCTCGCACACCTAGTGCTTTACAAGTAAAGACCTTGCTGTTTTTCAACCCTGGGGTTAATTACAAGTCGCGCTACCGCACGAAGAGTCACTTATAAGAATAGGAGTTGTGTTTTGAATTGAAGTAAGTAAGTACGCTTTTAATTCTGGAGGATTCGCCTAGTGGCCTATGGCGCTGGCTTGGAAAGTCAGTTGGGAGCAATCCCTCAAGGGTTCGAATCCCTTATCCTCCGCCAAAAGTTTGAAATTAATTAATGCGGTGGCGGTGGGATTTGAACCCACGGAAGATATTTCTATCTTCACACGCTTTCGAGGCGTGTACCTTTGGCCACTCAGACACACCACCAAAGAAAAAATTATTACTTTGTTAAATTTTTAAGCTAGTTCTATTTTTTAAGTAAGGACGAAGCGCTACAGGGATATTTACTGACCCATCTTTTTGCTGATGATTTTCAAGTAAAGCAACAATAGTTCTAGTTACAGCTAACAACGTTCCATTAAGAGTTGAAACATAAGCTATTTTCCCACCAACTCTAGTTCTGATCTTTAATCTTCTTGCTTGAAATTCTGTGCAGTTAGATGTTGAAGTTAATTCCCGATATTCATTTGCGGAAGGAATCCACGCCTCACAATCATATTTTCTAGCAGCACTTGAGCCCAAGTCTCCTGTTGCAACATCAATAACTCTAAAAGGTAATTCTAATTTTGTTAAAATAGTTTTTTCAATTTCTAGTAATTGTTGATGTAATTTTTCTGCATCTTTAGATTCGGCAAAAATAAACATTTCAACTTTGTCAAACCAGTGAACACGAAAAATTCCCCGAGTGTCTTTTCCGTGAGAGCCTGCTTCACGTCTGTAGCAGGGTGAGTAACCGGCATATTTAATTGGAAGTTCCGCATTATTTAAAATTTCATCCATATGCATTGCAGCTAGTGGAACTTCACTTGTGCCAACTAGATATAAATCATCTTGTTCTATTCGGTAAACATTTTCTGCAGCTTGTCCTAAAAAGCCTGTGCCCTCCATTGCTTCGGGTTTAACTAAAGCAGGCGGGATTACTGGTATAAATCCAAAATCTTGTGCAATATCCATAGCAAAGTTAACTAAAGCTAATTCCAGTAATGCTCCATCGTTAATTAAATAATAAAAACGTGATCCAGAAACCTTTGAACCTCGTTCAAGATCAATCAATTTAAGTTCATTGCCAATTTCAACATGATCTTTTGGTTTAAAGCCTTCATTCTGAAAATCTCTAGGGGTTCCAATTGTCTCTAGAACTTTGAAATCTGATTCATCACCCACTGGTGCATCACTTTGCACAATATTTGAAATGGCAAGCATTGCTTTGTCAGCTTGAGCTTTAGTAGTGTCTTGAAGTTTTGTAATTTCAGCAATTTTATTTGAAATATCTGTTGCTTTTATAGTTAAAACCGAAAGTTTATTATCGATATCGGGTGTATTCCCTTGTTTTTGAGCAACTTTCAAATTACCGATTTCTTTACTCATTATTTTTTGCCCAGCTCGAAGACCATCTACTTCAACTGTTAATTTTCTCCACATTTCATCGTGTTTCAGGTATTCATCAACTACGGCTTCAGATTCCCCACGAGAACGTTGTGAGTCCTTCAATATCTGTGAGTTATCTCTAATGAAGTCTGGATTGATCATGAAACTGAGCCTACCTGCCAGATAAATAGTTTGAGGTAAGTATTCAATATATGTTTTCGGTATTGTGCCCATCATTGATACTTATGAAAGAGGATTAGCTTGGATTACAACTGGTTAACCCCTAAAGCTCAAATCCGAGCAGTGGGCGAAAAAGGGTTCGGCAGTTTTGTAATTGCCCAAATCAAAATAAACGAACCAGTTGCAAGTTTCGGTGGATATGTTTCAAAACAAAGTTACATTACAAATCTTGACGATGAACGTATCTCTCGATCTCTACAAATAGATATCGATCTATTTCTTGTATCTGGCCCTAAGCCCGAATCTGGAGATATGTTAAATCATTCGTGTGAACCAAATTGTGGGGCTAAAGGAATTTCAACAATTGTGGCAGCTCGAAATATTGAAATAGGAGAAGAATTAACTTTTGATTATGCAATGACTGATGCTTCTGAATATGATGAATTTACCTGCAAATGTAGATTAGAAAACTGCAGAGGAAAAATTACTGGTAAAGATTGGGAAAACAAAGAAATCCAAAAAAAATATATTGGATGGTTTAGTTTTTATATTGAAAAATTAATTAAACTTTCGCATTCTAATTGAAGTTACAATAAGTTTTAAACTAGGTAAAACTGCGCTAACGTAGCGTTTGTAAAATTTAGCAGGATTAGTTATTAATCTATAAAACCATTCAAAACCTATTTTTTGAAAAACTTTTGGTGCTCTTTTCTGCGTTCCAACTATAAAATCAATGGAGGCTCCCACACATAAAATCCAATCAGGCCTTGACCCAGCCCAATCATAAGTTTTAAGTTCTTGCGCTAATAATTCTTGTTTAGGGTGACCCAAACTTAAAATAACTATTGAAATTGCATTGAATTGTACTAACTCTCTTAATCTTTTTATGTCATAAATTGATGTGGACCATTTATCACAATTTACTATTTGAAGATTTAGGTTTGGATATAACAAATTCAGTTTTGTTCCTATTTCTTTTTCATCATGGCCACCAATGATGCCCACTTTTATGTCAGATTTAATTTCGGAAAATAACTTTGGAATTAAATCACTCCCAGTTACTCTTTTAACCTTTTGCTTTCCTGCTATTTTTGCTGCTACCGCAATTGGCCAGCCGTCAATTAAAGATAAGTCAGCTGTTTGGTAAATCTCCTTAATTTGATCATTTGCTGCAACTGTATTTAATTGACCAGCGTTAGGTGTTATCAAAATTTTTGGGACTTTTGAAATATTTAGATTAGAGGTAATTTGTTCAATCACAAAATCATAATCAACTGAATCAACTTGCAGTAATCCCAAATTAACTTTTGCCATTTATAAAAACTCTCTGTAAAGATT
>CALBND010000081.1 GCA_937896305.1 uncultured Actinomycetes bacterium | reverse complement strand
TGTAATGAATGATGAAGTTTTAATCGTTGATGAACATACTGGACGTATGTTACAAGGCAGACGCTATAACGAGGGAATGCATCAAGCTATAGAAGCTAAAGAGAATGTTGAAATTAAGCAAGAAAACCAAACGTTGGCCACGGTTACTTTACAAAATTATTTTAGAATGTATAAAAAACTTTCAGGTATGACTGGAACTGCAATGACAGAAGCTGCTGAATTTGATAAAATTTATAAATTAGGTGTTGTACAAATTCCAACTAACAAAAAAATGATACGAATAGATCAATCAGATTTAATCTACAGAACAGAAGAAGCCAAATTTGTGGCTGTAATAGAAGATATTTATGCCAGACATGAAAAAGGTCAACCAGTATTAGTTGGAACAACCAGTGTTGAAAGATCAGAACACTTAAGTAATTTATTAAAAAGACGTGGTGTTCCTCATGAGGTTTTGAATGCTAAAAACCACGAAAGAGAAGCAGCAATAGTGGCGCAAGCTGGTCGCAAAGGTTCAGTAACTGTGGCAACCAATATGGCTGGTCGTGGAACAGATATCATGCTTGGTGGTAATCCTGAATTTTTAGCAAATGCAACTGTTATTCAAAAAGGTTTAGATCCAGACGATGATCTAGATGCCTATAACCATGCCTACTTAGAAGAATTAAAAAACTCAACTCAAAGAGTTGCGGCTGAACACGAAGAAGTTTCTAATCTTGGTGGTTTATACGTTTTAGGAACTGAGCGACATGATTCAAGACGAATTGATAATCAGTTAAGAGGACGCTCTGGTCGTCAAGGAGATCCAGGCGAATCCAGATTCTATTTATCTTTGCAAGATGAATTAATGCGACGCTTTAAAGGTGATTTGGTGGATGCTTTCTTGCGCAGATTTAATGTTCCAGATGACGTTCCTATCGAAGCAAAAATGGTGACAAGTGCAATTAGAAATGCACAAACTCAAGTAGAACAACAAAACTTTGAAATAAGAAAAAATGTTCTTAAATATGATGAAGTGTTAAATAGACAACGTCAAGTAATATATGGGGAGCGTGTCAAGGTACTAGAAGGCCAAGATCTTTCTAACCAAATTCAAGATTTTATTAAAGACACCATCACAGGTTATGTAACAGCTGCAACAAGTGAAGGATATCCAGAGCAATGGAATTTGGAACAACTATTTTTAGCAATTAAAAATCTCTATCCAATTGCTGTTTCAGTTGAAGGAATTTCAGCACAAAACGGTGGCTCAATTGATCAAGGATCCCTGTTGGAAGCATTGACTGAAGATTCATTGCAAGCCTATAAAACGAGAGAATCAATATTGAGTCCAAAGGTTATGCGTGAATTAGAGCGCCAAGTTGTTTTAAGTGTTTTAGATAGAAAATGGCGTGAACATCTTTACGAAATGGATTATCTACAAGAAGGTATTGGGCTAAGAGCCATGGGTCAAAGAGATCCGTTGGTCGAATATCAACGCGAAGGTTTTGATTTATTTGTGGCCATGATGGATTCGATTAAAGAGCAAGTAATCGGATTTGTCTTTAATGCTCAAGTGCAGGTACAAAATCCTGAAGAATCTTTAGAGGCAAAAGGTTTCACTAAAGTTGAAAAGCAAAATCTTTCCTACAGCGCTCCCACCATTGATGGAGATGAACCTGCAGTGACTTCTGCTGTGACTAAGAAAAACGAAGTTGCTGAAGTTGGACGAAATGAAGCTTGCCCATGTGGCTCAGGGAAGAAATATAAACGCTGCCACGGAGTTAACTAAGCTAAGCAACAAGTAGCTGAGTGCAACGCCACCTATCATTTTCAGCTTCTAATTTAAGACCCATAGCTCGACCTCTGACTCCTTTTTGAATCACGGCTGATGCCTCAATAGTGTTTTCTGATGTTGCCTCCACATGCACCGCTCTAACAATTGGCCTAACCCTTTTGGGATTTGGATTACTTCTTGGCTTAATTTGTTTATCAATTTCTGTATAAACGTCAAAGGAAACCCAGCGCATTAACTGAAACACTGGTCGATCCCCGATTAGCACTTCAGCAATTCCAGTAACCAATTTTTTTGTCCATTCATTTGGATCTGGTAAACCATTTTTTGTTTTTATTGCAACATTGGCAGAATTGGGACTTAGAGTCATCTGTAAATCAATTTCGCATTGAATCCACGAGTTTTTATTGATTAGAGAGGGTTTTAATTCCAACAGGATGTGACCTAGCGAAGGGGTAATGTGCTGCACGATTTTCAAATAGCCTCCATTTTGTTAATTGGACGTATTTGAGTTATAAATTCAGTAGAAAAATCAATTATATTAATAGGACAAATTTGTCCCAATATGGTTGAAATTGTTTAGTGTTTTGTTTGAGAATGCCCAACATGGATTACACATACTTTGAGCAATTAGAAAAAAATCTTGAACTTCAAGCCTCTGGCTTTTTGATGCAGAAAGAAACTAGAAACCTTGAATCTCAAATAAGAACTGAAGTTGTTCAATATGAATTATCAGAAAGACTACGATTCAATCTTGGTAGTGAAATAAGTTTTATTGCCAAAGAGCTTGGAAATATCGTTGGGGTTTTAGAAGAAGTAAATACTGATCATTTTGTTACTAAAAGCTTTAATATCAACACAATATATTCAATGGCAAAGGTTATAAGTTTTGATACTTTAGCCTTAAGTACTCGAAAGCCAAATAATCTAGAAAGTAAATGGAACCTGGCTTCAGCCTTGAGAAGTTTAATGATAACTAAAATAGGTATCAAGTTAGTCCTAGAAGGCAATCAAGTATTTTCTGGAATTGTTGTTTCGATCTTAAAAGACCATTTTGATGTTAAGTGCGGACAAGTTATCAAGAGTATTAGTTATGTAAATATTATCTCAGTTAGCAGTCAGATTTAAATATGGTCTTTTTACAAAAGAAAATAAAGGTTCAAAAGTCAAGTTCCTTAAAACTTAAAAATATTCAAAAGTTCTATATCAGCTCTGGATTGCTAATTTCATTAACGGCCAGTTTAGCCCTTTTTGTGAACGCTAATAATGCTAATAAAAGAAATCAATATTGGGTAGCAAGTAAACAAATAGCAGTAGGGGAGAAATTGAGTGATAGGAATTTGGAATTAGTATCCCTTGACTTAGGCAAAGTGGAAAAACTTTATTTTGATAGCAATAGCGTGCTAGACAAATCTGTTGCAACAAAACCAATAGGGAATGGCGAGTTGATTAATGTTCAAATGGTAGGCAGTGGCATAACGCTACGCAAAGTTGCACTAAAAATCTCAACGGGACATTTACCTCCAACCCTTGGAATAAACGACTGGGTTGATATTTGGTTTAGTGATCCATTGATTATCGGAACCACCATTTTAACTTCCAGGGTGCCTGTGGTTTGGATTGATGAAATAAATGATTCTTTTGGTGGCAGCACAACAGTTGTAGTAGCTGTTCCAGAATCTCTGGTGGATAGATTAATAATGGCAGCAAGAACCGATGGAATAGATCTGGTACAGCGTGAAAACTAAAATCCTTTTGGCTTTGGCTGAGAATCCATGGGAATTAGAATTAATGTCAACCATCAATGAAAATCAAGAATTACAAATCAAAAGAAGATGTATTGACTCAGTAGATCTGTTAGCTGGTATTCATTTAGGTTTAGCTAATAAGGTAATTATTTCGGCTGATTTTAAGAACCTTAACTTTGAAACTATCAAAAATGCTATAAGGCTTGGGTGTGAAGTAATCGGAGTTTACTTGCAAGACGACTTGAATGCTGCCAATAATCTAAAAAGTTTAGGAATCGAAAACTGTTTAGCAGTCGCTCCAGGACAAGTAAGTAAATCTTTGAAAGTGATATCACAAAAGTTACTTTTAGACAAAGAACTTGAAACTTTTAGCCAAGAGATATCTGAATTAGATAAAATTCCAGGACTGATTTCAATTTATGGGACCAATGGATCCCCAGGTCGAACGTCTTCAGCCATCAATCTGGGCTTTAGTTTGGCAAATAAAAACAGTCCAACATTATTAATTGATTTAGATGCAGTTGCCCCAAGTATTTCTTTGGCTTTAGGAATAGTCAGCGAAATACCAGGAGTATCTTCTTTGGTCCATGAGGCACTTAAAGGAAGACTGAGTACTAAATCATTTTCAGAAGTCAGCTTTGAAGTTAAACCAGGATTACATGTCGTAACAGGAATTACTAATCCCAATAGATGGCCAGAATTGAGAACAAGTGGTTTGTTAAAAGTTCTAGATTTTGCTTCCAAATATTATGCAAACATTATTTGTGATTTAAGTGTCATACTTCCAGAAACCACTGATGAGGCGTTGAGTGAATTAGATATTTTTAAAAGATTTGATCATATTCCAGCAATAATAAATGAATCTTCACATTTAATTTATTTAACATCTGCTACCCCTTTATCACTTTTAAGGGCGAGTGAGTCTTTGGAGATGCTAAATGAAATTTCTTCAATAACGCCAAAAGTAATTCTGAATAAAGTAAATAAATATAGCCTAGGTGCGAAATATGGATCTGTGGTCGAGGCAATATTAGGACGCTGGACAGAGGTAGAAGAAATTGTCAGGATTCCTGAAAATAATGAAGCCTATGCTCAAAGTTGGATGTTGGGTGGTCCAGTTTTGTTAGACAAAGAAATAAGAAAAATTTTTGAATCATTAGCCCAAAAGTTAGCTAGGGAAATTACGGTTCCACCAAGATTTAAGCAGATTTTGAAGAAGGTAAGTTAGTCCACTATCATTAAGAGATGTCTAATAAACCCAAAGCGCTAATAGTTGATTGGGGAGGCGTTTTAACTAATGGGCTTGATCACATGCTCACCAATTGGTCTCAAAGTGAAAAAATAAATTTAGAAGAAAAACAA
>CALBND010000080.1 GCA_937896305.1 uncultured Actinomycetes bacterium | reverse complement strand
GGAAGACGGTCTTCGCTTCGCAATCCGCGAAGGTGGACGCACTGTTGGTGCAGGACGTGTAATAAAGATCAATAAGTAATTAACGATTACTGAATAGGACTTTCAGGCGGGATGGGCAAAACCTGTTCCGCTTGAAACCAGCAAAAAGCTAGACAAACCGAAACTATAAGAAAGAAGATTGGCAAACCGATGGCCGGACAAAAAATCCGTATCAGGCTAAAGGCCTACGACCATGAAGTCATTGACTCTTCTGCAAAGAAGATTGTCGAAACAGTGACTAAAACTGGTGCGAAGGTTGCTGGCCCGGTGCCGCTTCCAACCGAAAAAAATGTTTACGTAGTAATACGTTCACCTTTTAAATACAAGGATTCCAGAGAACAATTCGAAATGAGAACACATAAACGTCTCATCGACATTCTCGACCCAACACCTAAAACTGTTGATTCACTAATGCGACTGGACCTCCCAGCCGGCGTTGATATTGAAATTAAGTTATAGAAGGTAGGTGACGAACAATGGAAAAAAACATTAAAGGAATTCTTGGTGAAAAACTAGGAATGACCCAAGTGTGGGACGAAAACAACAAAGTAGTTCCAGTAACAGTTATTAAAGCTGGTCCAAACGTTGTCACCACAGTTAGAACACCTGAAAAAGATGGCTACTCTGCAATTCAACTTGCTTTTGGTGCAATTGATCCAAGAAAAGTTAACAAACCAGAACAAGGTCACTTTGCGAAAGCCGGAGTTACTCCGAGAAGACATTTAGTTGAACTAAGAACACTTGATGCCAATAATTACACCGTTGGTCAAGAAGTTAATGCAGATTTATTTAGCGCTGGAGAATATGTAGATGTCACTGGTACTTCACGTGGTCATGGTTTTGCTGGTGTTATGAAACGCCACGGATTCCATGGTCTACGCGCATCTCACGGTGTGGAAAGAAAGCACAGATCCCCAGGTTCAATTGGTGCTTGTGCAACTCCTGGTCGAGTATTTAAAGGTATCAAAATGGCTGGACGTATGGGTTCAGATCGCATCACCACAATCAATATGACTGTGGCAAAAGTAGATATTGAAAATGGATTGTTGTTAATTAAAGGTGCAGTTCCAGGTGCAATTGGTTCATTAATTTTGGTTCGCTCCGCTGCAAAAAATGTTGCAAAGGCCGGTAAGTAAAAATGGCTACTGTGCAAATAACTTCACCAAGTGGAACAAGTGCAGGCAATGTTGAATTGCCAGCAGAAATATTTGATTGCCAAGTTAACGTGCCTTTGATGCATCAAGTGGTAACTGCTCAATTAGCAGCTGCTCGTCAAGGTTCACAAAAAACCAAATCACACAGCGAAGTTTCTGGTGGCGGTAAAAAACCTTATAAGCAAAAAGGAACCGGTAATGCTCGTCAAGGTTCTATTCGTTCCCCTCAGTGGGCTGGTGGTGGACATGTTCACGCAATTGTGCCTAGAGAATATTCCGAAAGAACTCCTAAGAAGATGAAAGCTGCAGCACTTCGTTCAGCTTTAAGTGATAGAGCTCGCGAAAACCATGTACACGTTTTAAGCACCATCGTGGAAGGTGACAAGCCTTCAACTAAACAAGGTGTACAAGCAGTTAGAAACATTGCTACTGGTAAAAAAGTTTTGATCGTTGTTTCAATCAGTGATTTAGTTGGCTGGTTCTCACTTAGAAACGTGAAAGAACTTCATGTTGTTTCACCAGGACAATTAAATACTTATGACGTCTTAAATTCAGACGATGTGGTATTTACCAAATTAGCGTTAGAAGAATTTTTGAGTGGCCCACGTACCGGTAAATCTGCTAGTGCCGTAGGACGCGCAACAGATGCAGAGGTAGGTGCGTAAATGAAAATTACAGATCCACGCGACATTTTGATTTCACCAGTAGTGTCAGAAAAAAGTTATTCACTACTTGATGAAAACAAATACACATTTTTGGTCAGAAAAGATGCTAATAAAACAGCAATTAAACAAGCTGTTGAAAGTGTCTTTAACGTAAAAGTTTTAAGAGTTAACACAATGAATAGAAAAGGCAAAACCTATCGCACTCGTTTTGGTGAGGGCTCACGCTCTGACACTAAAAGAGCGATCGTGTCACTGGCGCAAGGTGACCGTATCGACATATTCAATGCGCCAAGTGCTTAAGGGGATTGGTTAAAAATGGGTATTCGTAAATTAAAACCAACAACTCCATCAAACCGTGGTGCATCTGTTGCAGACTTTTCTGAAACAACTCGATCAACACCTGAAAAATCTTTAATTAGACCAATTAATTCTAAAGGTGGCAGAAACAATCAGGGAAGAATTACCACTCGTCATCAAGGTGGCGGACACAAACGTGCTTACCGTTTAGTTGATTTCAAACGTGCAGACAAAGATGGCGTTCCAGCAACTGTGGCACACATTGAATACGATCCAAACAGAACTTCACGTATCGCATTACTACATTTTGCAGATGGCGAAAAAAGATACATCTTGGCACCAAATAAATTAAAACAAGGTGACCCAGTTGAAACTGGTCCAAGTGCAGATATTAAACCAGGAAACAATTTGCCTTTAAGAAATATTCCAGTAGGAACTGTTATTCATGCAGTTGAATTAAAACCAGGTGGCGGAGCAAAAATGGCTCGTTCAGCTGGTGCCAGCATTCAACTTGTGGCTAAAGAAGGTCAACTTGCTCAACTAAGACTTCCTTCAGGTGAAATTAGAAGTGTTGATGTTCGTTCCCGTGCCACTGTTGGTGAAGTTGGAAACGCTGAACAATCAA
>CALBND010000079.1 GCA_937896305.1 uncultured Actinomycetes bacterium | reverse complement strand
CCTAAGCCGTGACCAAATTGTAAACCAAATGCACTCATTTCGTTTTCGAAACCAAATTCAGTTGCCTTAGGCCAAACAGCAGCAACTTGATCTGTTGTGACACCAGGTCTAATCATCGCAATTGAGGCATCGATCCATTCTCTGGCTTTTGTGTAAGCATCTCTTTGTGCTGGAGTTGATCTACCAACAGCAAATGTTCTGTAATAACAAGTTCTATAACCGTTATAAGACATGATGATATCGAAGTAAACTTGATCACCAGGTCTAATTAATCTATCGGTGAAATTGTGTGGATGTGGATTACAGCGTTCACCCGATACAGCATTAATGGCTTCAACGTCATCTGAACCCATGTCGTAAAGTTTTTTCCCACGCATTCGAGAATGTTTTCAACACATCAGGCACCCATGATCTAATAGCTTGGCTTTCTGGTCTGGGAGTGCCAACTCTTTTGGCTCTTTCCAAAGCATCTAAGACTTCCGGATCAGTGATTTTAGTTAAATCTGGATAAGCAATTCGGCCCATGTGAATCTCTCCTTGATTTATTCGTTAATAGTATTTTTACCATTAAATCCATTAATTAACTAGGTGGAATTGACCCTAATCTCAAATAAATACCTCACAAATACTTGGCCTTATTAAGCTCATGCTTGGCTTTTAATAATTTTTTAACCAAAGTCTTAGGTAAGGGTTTATCTACGGGAAATCTTAAAGTTCCAGTGTTTGTGTCATATTTTGCTAACTCTTTTTTAAAAAGAGGCAATATCGCGCCACTAAATGGGAAAAAAGAGCAATGTTTTTTTGCCGCCAAAAATCCACCCACAATATGACCATCTACTTCAAAAGCAGGCATTTTGTAAGAAATAACTTGTTTTGCATCAGGATAAATTTCTAAAATAACTTCTCTTAGCTTTTTTAAGGTCTCTCTTTGGGGCTGAGGTGTTTTAGCTAAATATTGGTCGACTTGTTTTTTACTCATCACCTTGGCCACTAGCTATTTTATTTGCCCACTGTTTATAACTAGTTGATAATTCTTCTACCTTAGCTATCTCATTAATCCTTGATCTATCACCACTTTTAGCATCAAAAACATCTTTTATTGTTATCGTGTGATTTGGTTTGAAAACTACATTGATTTCATCGCCTGATTCTAAATATCCTTCTTCAATAATTCTTAGGTAAGTACCAGATCGTCGAGCATTAGTGAATTCCTTAATCAAATTAGGTCTATCCCAAAATCCTGCAAAAACTCGACAAGGGATGCGTGGAATTGAGACTTCAAGCAGGGCTGTCCCAATTTTCCAACGTTCCCCTACTAGAGATTTGTTTATATCAATTCCAGAAGTTGTTAAATTTTCTCCAAAGCGCCCTGGATTAATTTTGGTACCAATTTCTTTTTCCCACCATTGAAGATCTTCGTGAGCATAGGCATAAACTGCCATATCAAATCCGCCATGATGTTTTTTATCACTAATCACGTCACCTTCAACTTGATTATTTTCTAATCCAACTCGTCCTAATATTGGTCTTTTATCAATTCCAGTTTTACCAACATCTCCAGCCCAATTTTCTTCATGAACAACAGCTGTGACATTAACACTTATAATTTTTGGCATAATTTATAACAAATCTCCTCTTAATTTAAATGCTGTGGCGACTCGATCAACTGAAACCACAAAAGCGGCAGTTCTTAAGTCACAGTCATAGCTTTGGGCTGCTTGCCAAGTTGAGTCCAACGCTACTTTCATTCTGGAATCTAATTCGTCTCTAAACCTTTCAATAGGCCATCTAAATTCTTGAATATTTTGAGTCCATTCAAAATAAGACCCCATCACACCTCCAGCGTTTGCCAAAATATCTGGCACCACCACAACCCCTCTTTTAAGAAGTGCATCATTTGCAATAAGTGTTATTGGTTGATTAGCAGCCTCAACAATTAGTGGGGCTTGAATTTTTTTGTGATTATTTTCATTAATTACCCCACCCAAAGCTGCCGGAATAAGAAGATCGCAATCCATTGTTAAAATTTCTTCACTTGATACATCTTTACCATCTGGAATTTCTGAAACTGTTTTATATTTTTCAACTATTTCTTTTATATTAAAACCTTTATCGTTTACTTTTCCACCACCCACGTCAGCTAAACCGACTACAATCATTCCTGCTTCATAGGCTACTAATGCTGCATGTAAACCTACGTTGCCAAATCCTTGGATTGCAACTCTGGTTTTTGTCAGATCTTTATTTAAATTTTTTAAAGCTACAATTGCAACTCCGATGACACCTCTACCAGTTGCTTCTTCTCTGCCAGGTGCGCCAAATAAACCTAGTGGTTTTCCAGTCACAACAGCGGGTGAGAATCCGTGAATTCTTTGATATTCATCCATAATCCAAGCCATGGTTTGCGAATCAGTTCCTAAATCTGGTGCAGGCACATCTCTATGCGGACCCAAAATGTTAACCATAGTTCTAGTCCATCGTCTGGTCACTTCTTCTTTTTCTCTAATACTTAAACTTGTAGGATCAACAGTTACGCCACCTTTGCCACCACCAAAGGGCACATCAACTAAAGCTGTTTTCCAAGTCATCAAACTTGCCATTGCCCTTACTTCATCAAGGTCAACTGATTGGTGATAGCGAATACCACCTTTACGTGGTCCTCTTGCTGAAGAATGTTGGATTCGATAACCAGTTAAAACATCTATCCCACCGGACTCTCGTCGAAGCGGAATAGAAATAATTAATTCACGTTCAGCACTTGAAAATGCTT
>CALBND010000078.1 GCA_937896305.1 uncultured Actinomycetes bacterium | reverse complement strand
TGGCCAAGAAGAAGAATTAGCTGGCCGCATGTGTTTATGTAATGGACTATTGGCTGCGGTGGGCTTGGGTCAAGAAAGACCTGATGGCTACAAAGAGGCACCACTTTTAACTTTGGGCGCAACTACTTCTGATGTGGAAGATATGTTGAAAACTAATCCAGATGGTTGGGATGCCAGCGAAGTTGTGGCAAGACTTATGTCTGCGGTACCCAGTAACGCCTAGTTTCTGAGCACATTCTTAGCGTTTTTCACTATATTTAAATAGAAGAAATAATAAGTGTTAAGTGGATTTGAACAAGGAGACAAATGTTTGCCGACGTAGTTAACTCTTGGAAATCACAAAGCCCTGCGATACGTTTTTTAAGATTATTTTTAGGATCAATGTTTATTTATGCCGGAATGGTAAAAGTTTTGGATTCAAGGTTTTTAGATATGAATGACGCATTTTCTTTAAAGTCACAATTACTTGGGTTTTCTCAAGTTTCACCGATTCCGTCAGTTTTAATAAATATGTCTAACGTTGCATTATTGGTTGGAATATTAACTATTTTTACTGAACTAGCAATTGGGGTGGGCACTCTTTTAGGGGTAGCTCCATTACTCGCTTCACTAGGTGGCATCGGAATGTCTTTGATGCTTTGGCTAACAACATCTTGGAACGTTAGACCAATTTTTCTTTCTTCGAATTTGGCTTATCTTGGGATGTGGGTTGCTTTAGCGCTAGCAGTTTTCTATAGTAAAAATAGTAAGACAAAATAAGTTGCCCCCGAAACTAACCAGAAGAGAAAAGGAAAATATATGTCAATTGGCAGAAGGAAAATATTAAGAGGAGCAGTAGCTGTAGGTTTTGTGGGACTTTTTGCTGGAGTAGCAAAAATATTTTCATCACAAAACACTAATACTCCCACAGCAATTGGTGAACCAGAACCAGAAACATCTATGGCGTCTACAACTCCTGAGACATCTGCAGCAGAAGTGATGGCTGGAAATGTTATCTCAAAAACTGGTGAGCTAGGAGTTGGCGAAACTTTCGAATTTACTTCAGCTGCAGGAATTCCTGCCATATTATTTAAAAGTAGCAGTGAAAAAATTTATGCTCTTTCAAGAGTTTGTACACATGAAGGTTGTTCAGTTAATTTCTCAAGCAATGACCAAACTTTAATTTGCCCATGCCACGGAGCACAATATGAGGCAACGTCTGGCGCAAGATTAGGTGGACCAGGTCGTGGAGATTTACAAAAAATAAATATTGAAGTTCAAGGCGATAACATCGTCGAACTTATTTAATAATTTTTTGACCAATCATAAAATGGTTGTTAGCTTCCTCTTTAATGTCAAAAAGTGAGAGCAATAAGGCTATGGGAAAAATTATTAATGCAGTTAAAAACTGAAACGGAAAACTTATCCAAAATAGAATTCCCCTTGATTTAAAACGGGGGTCTGAATAATACTTGTGCCCTAAAACTGGCCAAAACATCAGAAATATTCTTGAGGCAATCGTTCGCCAAGCACCACCCATTGCTTTGTAATAAATTATTTCAAATGAGTTGTCTTTAAAGATTTTTTCTAGCCAAAATCTTGTGAAGTTATGGTAGTGATAAGGAATGCCATGTAAATTTCCAGATTGGGGAACTAAAATAAATATTCTCCCATTTGCTCTAAGCACTCGTTTGGTCTCACTAATTAATTTAATTGGATTAAAAATAAATTGAAGCACTTGAATAATAAAAACCGTGTCAACTGAATTATCGGGTAGAGGAATGATTTCATCAGAGTAGGTTAAAGATTCAACATTTCGCATTTGATCATCTGGTGGTAAAGAATCTTTAGTTGGTTCCAGAACTATATATTTGTTCCAGGTACTCTTATTGAGATTTTTATAAAAAGAGCCACCCCCAATATCTAAGACAGTTCCTAAGTCGCCACTCATCTGATTGAAGATTTCTTTATTTAGTAAATTTCTAATTAAATAAGTTAAACGAATCGAG
>CALBND010000077.1 GCA_937896305.1 uncultured Actinomycetes bacterium | reverse complement strand
GTCAATTGCTTCGAAACAGCCCAAAAATCGGTCGAATTGGTCCTATATTGCGCTGATGCAGGTCAAATACTAAGTGAAATTAAGTGGACAACCTGGTCTGAACCAATAGCTCAAGGCACCGGAATTTCTTATGCCAATGATTGCGAACCTTCTTGCGCTGAAGGAAATGATGTTATTTCAAATGTAGAAATAAGTTTGATAAATCCTATTACTTCCAGCGATGGTAAAAGAGTTTTTAGTCAAGTAGAAATTCAATATGACAAAGTTCAGCCATCAGGTGTAATGGATGAAGTTTTAGATTTACCTACAGATATTTTTAATTAGGAAAAATTAATTTAACTCTTAAACCTTTATTTGGTGATTCTTCTAAATAAATTTTTGCTTGATGTTTATCAACAACAGATTTAATAATTGACATTCCTAATCCAAAGCCACCAGTTTCTCTAGATCTAGATTCGTCTAGTCGTGTAAATCTTTCAAAAACCTGATTTCTTAAACTTTCAGGAATTCCTGGTCCTTGATCATCAATAATAATTGTTGTGTTTTGATTGTCTTGTGAAATATCAACTGTGACACCAGTTGACTGGGGAGTATGCCTTAAAATATTTTGAGCAAGATTTGAAAATAATTGTCTCATTAGATCTTCATCACAATTAAGAATTGTTTCAGGCTTGAGATTTAAAATAATTTTTCGACTTGGGTCTTGCAGAACAATATCTTTAAAGTATTCCTCAATTATTTGTCCAATCTTTATTGGCCTCTTATATATGGGAGTAACCGAATCTGCTTTTGTTAAGGTAAATAAATCATCTACCAATCTAACCATTCGTAAACTTTCGGTTTCAATTCTCGAAATTGCTCTCTGGCTTCGTTCTTTATCAACATTTGGTTTTTGGAGTAATTCTGAATAGCCTCTAATAACTGTTAGAGGAGTTCTTAATTCATGGGAAGCATCAGAAACAAATTGACGAAGTGCCTGTAGCATTTTGTTAATAGAGTTAGTTAATTCCCCAATTTCTGTACCATTTTTGACTTTTGGCATATTTTGCGAAAAATCTCCATCAGCGACTTTGTGTGCTACTTCCACCATTTCGTTTACTGGTTTGAAAAATCTACTCACTACAAACCAAGCAATCACCCCACTTAATAGGGCAATAGCTAGGGCAGCAATCAAAGTTCTAAAAAGTATTTCCTGCACCGCTCTTTGATTTTGCTCCAAGGAGGCGGCAAAAACAAATATCTCATTTTTTCGAGGCTCCAAGGCAAAAACTCTAAATTCATTCTCCCCAGCAACTGTAATTATTTGTGTTCTAGCTTGAAATATTTGCTCGGGCGTTAAGACTGGAAAATCATCTTTATCAGTAAACCCAGGAGCCCTTAATATTGTAAAAGTTCCATTTCGCTCATACCGTGCTACTGAAATTATTGAATCTGTGAATCCTCGAATTGGTAATTGTGCTGTATTCCTTAATTCTCTTAATAAACGTGGTTGATTAATTGTAGCGATTAACGAATTATCAATCTCTCTAATAAATACAGCCTTTGTGCCATTAACAATAATAATTCCTAAAACAAATGTGGGCAGCGCTGCCAATATGGCAGTAAGGATCGATATGCGGGTTCTTAATTTCATAATGCTTCTATCTGGTATCCAACTCCGCGCACCGTTC
>CALBND010000076.1 GCA_937896305.1 uncultured Actinomycetes bacterium | reverse complement strand
AGTGCTGGTTTACTTTTAGGAAAAAGAAAATATATTGAAGCTGCTAGAATGCACACCCCCCCAAGAGGTGAAACCATTGGAAGAGGGATGAAAGTGAATAAGGAAGAAGTCCTTGGTATGCTTGTTGCTCTGGAACTATATTTACAGAAAGATCATAAAGCCGAATGGGCAATGTGGGAAGCTCAAATAAAGTTAATAAGTGATGGTGCGTTAGAAATCACGGGAGTAAAAACAGAGATTCATGTTCCTAAATATGCCAACCATGTTCCTAGTTTGAGAATTCGATGGGATCAAAATGTTGTTAAAATATCATCAAGTGAAGTTCGTGATCAATTAAAAAATGGGCACCCTTCAATCCAAACTGTTGGTGATAACAGTACCGTGGGAATAACAACTTGGATGATGGTTCCTGGACAAGAACGCATTGTTGCGAAAAGATTAAATGAAATCCTTTCTTCAGCAACTTAGAATTATGAATAAAAAATTAATTTTTGGATTCCTCATATTCAATGTAATTATACTCTCGTGTAGTCCTGTTCAAAAAGAGACTCTTTCTAATTCTGAAGCGGAAGAGGTTTTTAATCCAGAAGCAAAATTAAAAGAACTTGGGATTGATTTGCCAAGTCCTGCTGCTCCTGTTGCCAATTTTGTAAATGCTGTACGTGTAGATAATCTTCTTTTTTTATCAGGTAATGGTCCTTTAAAAAGTGACGGAAAATTCATAACTGGAAAATTAGGAGAAAACCTGACTATTGAAGAAGGTTATGAAGCTGCTCGACTTACTGGAATTAATCAGATTGCTATTTTAAAATCAGCCATAGGTGATTTAAGTAAAGTCAAAAGAATTGTCAAAGTTTTGGGAATGGTTAATTCTTCCTCTAATTTTACTGACCACCCAAAGGTGATTAATGGATATTCTGATTTGATGGTTGAAGTCTTTGGAGACAGAGGAAAACATGCTCGTGCTGCAGTTGGATGTAATTCTCTTCCTCGTGGAGCTTGT
>CALBND010000075.1 GCA_937896305.1 uncultured Actinomycetes bacterium | reverse complement strand
ATCCGGCATCGATGGAGCAGATCATGGGAACCGTTGCCTTCGTTGAACGTCACCTCCGTGAGCAAAGCGGCGTGTATCGGTATCGATTCGACGACGGCTTGCCTAATGATGAAGGAGCCATGCATATCTGCGCGGCTTGGCTTGCCGGCGCCTATATTCGGATGGGCTCAGCAGAAGATGCTCTTCAACTTCTGGATTCGCTGTTGGCTTTGGCTGGCAATACTGGGCTCTTATCCGAGCAAGTGAATCCAACTAACGGGCAAGGGTTAGGGAATCATCCGCAGGCTTACTCACATCTGGGCATTTTGGCGGTTTGTCGGCTCCTAGCACAAGATACCAAAGCGCAATCATGAGGTAGTTTCTCAGGATCCAATGACGCTAACGGTAAATCAGGATTATCAGTCAGTCGGGCACTGTTGCTTTGTACGATCACCGAGCGTGCGGGATTGATGTTCAACGGATCAGGAGATCAGATTGCTATCCGCAGTTTGTTGAATGCGGTGGCCAGCCAGAGCGCGGGAACGGTATCGACACCTAGTTTGGGTGTCATTTATCCGTTAACTCTTAATCAGCGGGTTGGATTCCCTGGCGGTGCACTTTGTGAAGGATCCTGGTTTCAGATTTCTTTAGAGATTGCATCTAGAGGTTCGTAAAGCAACAGTAGGTTTTCAAATCAATTTCTATAAAACAGTAAGCAAGTAAGTAGCTACCTAGTTCTCATACCCCCTAGGTAAAAGTGTGGATTCATTTTCTGGAACCCCAAGTTTTTCAAGATCACTTTTGCGCTCAGGATAATCATTGATCAAATCTGAGTAGTGCCCACCTTCAAATATTTCTCCCACAAATCCTGGAGACATGGTGCAGCCAAATAATCCCCACTCCCCACCTGCAACTAATTCTCCAGCTTGCCAAACTCCTGCTGGAATAACAAATTGACTTAATTGACCATTTAAGAAGTCTGATCCAAGGATTACGTCTTTACTTGTTTTATCTGGAAACAAAAGAACTAACCTGATTGGATCTCCAGCATAAAAATGCCAAATCTCATCATATTTCAATCTATGAAATAAAGAGCAACTTCTAGGTTCATCTGAATACAGTGCAACGATGGCACTGCCATCAGCAGATCCATCTGCTCTGCTTGTTTTTGATCTATAAGTTTTAATAAAATACGTACTTTCCACCGGCAAAGTTGTCATTTGAAAGTGTTCAATGACTTGCCTTGTGTTTGGCCTCATGTAAATACTCTAGGGCTAAAAGTCCAAATTTAATAAAATCTAACCGAAATTGCTTATTCATGTCATACTGAAAAAATGAACCTGGTTATTCTTCCCAATGCTGCAGCCGCCTCAACCACAGACAGTTTGCTCTTGGTTGAAATAGGAGCAGTACTTGTCTTTCTTGGGATAATTGCTTACTTTGCCAAAAAGGTTTCAATTTCCACTGTTCCTTTTTTTCTCCTGGCAGGACTTGCCTTAGGAAACGGAGGCGTTGCTAATTTAGATTTAAGTAGTTCTTTTTTAAACACTGGGGCACAATTTGGTGCTGTTTTATTACTTCTCTTACTTGGATTGGAATATTCAGCAAAGGAATTAACAGATACTTTGAAAGTACATTGGTCAGCAGGAATTATTGACTTTTTAGCTAACGCAATTCCAGGAGCATTAGTAGCACTTTTACTTGGCTGGGGTTGGGTTGGTGCCATTGTCTTAAGTGGGATTACTTATGTTTCTTCATCAGGCATCGCTGCTGAACTTATCAGTGAAAGCGGTTGGAATAAATCCGAAATAGCGAAAAGAACAATTTCTGTTTTAGCATTAGAAGACATGCTATTAGCAATTTATCTTCCAATAATTAGCTCAGTTGTCGTTGGAGTGAGTGTAATAACTGGAGTTATTTCTGTATTTATAGCAATGGTGATTATTGGAATTGTTATTCTAATAAGTTTGAAAAGAGATGGCGTTATTTCAGGAATGCTTTCACATCAAAGCTCACTTAGTTTATTATTAACTGTTTTTGGTGCTGCCTTAGTTTCAGCTGGAGTCGCAAACTTAGTGGGATTTTCAGGAGCTGTTGCAGCTTTTCTAGTTGGGATACTTTTAACAGGCGAAGTAGCAAATACTGCCCGTAAACGCTTAACTCCTTTGAGAGACTTTTTTGCTGCATTTTTTTTCCTCTTCTTTGGCTTATCGATTGATCCTGCCTCAATTATTTCAGTGATACCTATAGCCACTGCCCTTGCAGTTTTAGGTTTGATTGGAAAAATGGCTGTTGGGTTCAGAATTGGAAAAGATTTGCACAACAAAGATATTTGGAAAAGAATTGGTGCTTACTTGCTGCCTAGAGGTGAATTTTCAATTGTGATTGCTGCCCTTGCAATGTCAAATAGTTTTGGGCAAAAATTGGGTGCCATAACTATTGCTTATGTAATTATTACTGCTTTCCTAGCCTCTTTAATTCTTCGCTATTACAGAAGTTCTTTTGAACTAAGTAAGTAACCCATCTACAAAGTCTTCAGCATTAAATTCAATTAAATCATCAATTCCTTCACCGATACCAACAAATTTCACTGGCACATCTAATTCTCTTTGTACTGCCAAAACAATTCCACCTTTAGCTGAACCATCTAATTTAGTTAAAACAATTCCTGTTACCTCAACTGCATCGGTGAAGACTTTTGCTTGAATTAACCCGTTTTGACCTGTGGTGGCATCAATAACAAGTAAGGTTTCTGAAACTGTGGCATGTTTTTCAATAACTCTTTTTACTTTTCCAAGTTCATCCATCAAACCAGATTTTGTATGCAAACGACCAGCTGTATCAATTATTACTACTTTGGCTCCGGTGGCTAAGCCTTCTTGCACAGCATTAAATGCCACAGCTGATGGTTCAGAGTTTTCAAGTCCTGTAACTACCGAAACTCCACTTCGCTCACCCCAAGTTTGTAATTGTTGACTTGCTGCAGCTCTGAAAGTATCGGCTGCTCCTAAAATACATTTGTATCCTGCTTTGTTTAACTTATGTGCCAGTTTGCCCACAGTTGTAGTTTTACCAGTTCCATTGATTCCTACCATTAAAATCACAGAAGGGCTGGCAGCTAAATTTAGGGATCTATCTTTTGTTTGCAAAGTTTCTATTAATTGGTTTCGTAAAATATTTTTGCCTTCTTCAGCGCTATGAACTCCTTTAAGGGTTAGATTATTTTTAAGCTCTTTAACTATTTCTTGAGTTGTTTTCATTCCCACATCGGCCATAATTAAGCAATCTTCAATTTCTTGCCAAGATTTTTCATCTAAAGTGCTTCGAGAAAATATATTTAATAAGCCACTACCAAAACTAGAGTTAGTTTTTAAAACACCATTATCTTTACTTTTTCTGTTAAAAATTCCCATAACCAGATTTTATGCTGGCTGATCTTCTCGGGCTTCACGAATTCTTTGGCTAACTACAGCAGAAATACCATCTCCGCGCATAGAAACGCCATAAAGTGAATCGCAAATTTCCATGGTTCTCTTTTGATGTGTTACCACAATTAATTGTGAGTTCTGTCTTAATTCTTCATATAACTCAAGCAAACGACCTAAGTTTGAATCATCAAGTGCTGCTTCAACTTCATCCAGAATGTAGAAAGGAGATGGACGGGCTTTAAATAGTGCTACTAAGAAAGCCACTGCAGTAAGTGATCTTTCACCACCTGAAAGAAGAGAAAGTCGCATATAACGTTTTCCTTGAGGTCTTGCTTCAATATCAATTCCTGTGGTTAACAAATTATCTGGTTCAGTAAGAATCAAGCGACCTTCTCCACCTGGAAATAGTCGAGGCAATACTTTCTCAAATTCACGGGAAACATCTTTATAAGCTTCACTAAAGACTTCTTGCACTCTTTGTTCAACTTCAGCAATAACTTCAAGTAAGTCTTTTCTAGTTTTCTTTACATCTTCTAATTGTTCTGTTAAAAATCTATTTCGCTCTTCTAGTGCTTGGAATTCTTCTAACGCCAATGGGTTTATTCGACCAAGTAGGCTTAATTGTTTTTCAGCTGCAGCAGCACGTTTTTCTTGCTTTTCTCTGACATAAGCTTCTGGTTCTTTTGCCACAGGTGCCGGCGCTGCAGGATCAGCATCTTCATCAATATGCAAAATTTGTGGGACAAGTTGATCTGGTCCATATTCGTTAAGCAGATTATCTGCTTCAATTCCATAATCTTCTAACACTTTTTGTTCAATTTGTTCAATTCTTAATCTTTGTTCCATACGAGCAACTTCATCGCGATGCACGGTATCAACTAAGCGTTCTAATTCTGTTCCTAAGTCTCTTAAGGAGTGTCTTACTTGTTGAACTTCTTGTTCCATAGTTCTTTGATGAAGGGATGCTTCATCTCTTTCTCTTTCAGCAGTGATGAGTGAATTTTCTAGATATGACATTGCAACTTCCACACCTTGGAATACTGCATTAGCAATATGAGCTTCTCTTCTTCTTTGCTCACGTCTTTCCATCGCACGTGATCGAGCAGTTCTTTCACTAATTGCTGTTTTTTCTAGCTGTTCAGCTCTTTGCATGACTGCAGCAAATCTTTCTTCTGCAGTGCGCATTGATAAACGAGCTTCAACTTCAAATGCTCGTTTTTCTTCAACAAGGGTATTTAATCTTTCTTTTTCAGCTGGATCTACTTCAACTTCATCAACTGGTTCACTATCAAAAGTGTTGAGTCGAGCTTCTAGTTCTCTTAATACTCTTTCATCATCTGCTCGAGCAGTGTGTGATGCTCGAAGTAAACTGTCTAATCTTTCAGCTTCTGCTTGTGAAGATCTACTTTGTTCACCTAAAGCAGCCAATTTTTCAGCGATTGCAGAAAGTTCAGCATCTGATTCATAAAGCAGGGACAGGGCTGCATCTACTTTTTCAGTGGCTCTTTTTTGTATTTCTTTTGCAGCTTGGAGTTCAAATTTAAGTTGGTCAACCACAGCACTAGCAGCATCTCTTTCTGAAGCTGCTTTTTCTGCAGTTACTTTTGCTTCTAATTTAGATTTTGAGTTAGCTGTTCCACCAATTACATAGTAAGAAGTAACTTTGTCACCATCTCTTGTCACAGCGGTTAATCTTGGTTGGTTTCTAATAGCTTCTTGAGCATCTTCCAAAGTTTCAACAACTACAAAATCTTTCAGTAATTTCTTTAAGGCATTTTGTAATTCATATGGTGCATTAACAACTTCAAAAGCTGCTCTTGAAAACGGTGGAACTGCTGGAGCGTTATTTTGTTCATAAACTGCATCAGCTAATAAAACTGCTGCTCGACCAGATTTATTATTTTTTAATTTATTTACAGCTCGAATTGCATCATTGACTGATTTTGCAGCAATCGCATTTGCCGCATCACCTAGCGCAACTGCAATTGCAGTTTCCCAACCATTTTCAATTCTTAAAAGTGTTGCCAGTGAACCAATGAGTGTGTCATCACCACTATTTAATAATTCGTCTGCGCCGTCAACTGATTCCAAGGCAGCTTGCTCTAAGGCTTCAGCTCTTGCATTTAAAGCTGCCTTATTGCGTGATGCTTCTTGAAGTTTTATTTCAATTTCACCAAGTTTAATATCCGCAATTTTTAATTCTGCTGCTGCTAATTCGTATTGGGAATCTAATCCTTTTTCCCCAGCATCTAATCCGGCAATTTGTGACTCTAATGCTAAAAATGCTGTTTTGGCTTTTTCTGCACGCTCTCTTGCTTCTCGAACTTCAACTTCTAAACGTGTAGCTTCACTTGCTCTGGCATCGATACGTGAT
>CALBND010000074.1 GCA_937896305.1 uncultured Actinomycetes bacterium | reverse complement strand
TGCAGAAATATTTAAAGCTTCAACTTTTGTTGCTGTTCCTTCATATTCAGAATCATTTGGTTTAGTAGCAGCAGAAGCTCAAGCTTGTGGAACACCTGTAATTGCTGCAAACGTTGGTGGACTTAAAACTGTAGTTAAAGATCAATTCAGTGGGATTTTAGTAAATGGTCATGATTCAAGAACCTGGGCACAAAGTATTGCGCAATTAGTAACTGATGACAAGTTACAAAAAAAATTAAGTCAAGGTGCTATCGCTCATGCTCAGCAATTTAGTTGGGAAACAACAGTTGATGGATTAGTCACAGTTTATAAAAAAGCTTTAGATAAACCAAATTTGGTGAAATCGAAATTAAGGGCGGTTTAGCAGATGAGTGAGATACATAATTTAATTCTTTTAAGACATGGTGAAAGTGAATGGAATGCACTTAATCTTTTCACTGGTTGGGTTGATGTTGATTTATCAGAAAAAGGAGTTAAAGAAGCCACTCGCGGTGGAGAATTAATAAAGGAATCTGGTTTAATTCCAAATGTTTTGCACACCTCTCTTTTAAATAGAGCAGTCAGGACTTCTCAATTAGCTTTAGCTTCGGCCGATATTCAAGATATTGAAACTCATAGAACTTGGCGATTAAATGAACGCCACTACGGAGCACTCCAAGGTTTAAACAAGAAAGATACCCTAGAAAAATATGGGGAAGAACAGTTCATGTTGTGGAGAAGATCATTTGATGTTCCACCGCCACCAATTGATCCAGAAAATAAGTATGCGCAAAATAATGACTCAAAGTATTCGCATTTAGCTAGCAGTGAAATTCCGTTAACCGAATGTCTAAAAGATGTCGTGGAGAGAGTTTTACCTTATTGGGAAAATGAAATTGTTCCTGAACTTAAAGCAAATAAAACTGTTTTAATAGTGGCGCACGGTAATTCCCTTAGAGCATTAATCAAACACCTAGATAACGTCTCTGATGCAGACATTGCGCAACTAAATTTACCAACTGGTATCCCTTTACTCTACAAATTAGATGAAAACTTAAATCCAATTAAAAAAGGTGGAGAATACTTAGATCCAATAGCTGCGAAAGAAGCTATTGCT
>CALBND010000073.1 GCA_937896305.1 uncultured Actinomycetes bacterium | reverse complement strand
TCCATTTTCATCGCCATATCCGCGTCTGTCATAATAGGATTGTGACGAACTTTTGGATTTTCCAGATCTCTTGGTTTTTTATTTTCAGGTAAATTAATAGGTTCCCACTGGTTAGCTCCGGCAGGACTTTTTTTCAATTCCCATTCATAATTTAATAATAGATCTAAGTATTCATAGTTCCACTGATCTGGATTAGAAGTCCAAGCACCTTCGATACCGCTGGTCACTTGATTTTTTCCTAAACCATTTTTTTGATTCCAGCCTAAACCTTGTTCATGAACATCAGCTGCTGCTGGTTCTTTTCCTAATTTAGAAGCATCACCATTTCCGTGCGCTCTTCCAATAGAATGACCACCCACCGTTAATGCACAAGTTTCTTCGTCATTCATAGCCATACGAGCAAAAGTTTCTCTTACGTCATGAGCTGTTTTTAAAGGATCTGGTTTTCCACCTACTCCTTCTGGATTTACATAAATTAATCCCATCACCACAGCGGCAAGTGGATTTTCTAAAGATGTACGATCCTCTTTATTGCTGTAACGTTTGTCTTGTAACCATTCTTTTTCAGAGCCCCAATACACATCTTTTTCCGGGTGCCAGATATCTTCTCGTCCAAAAGAAAAACCATAAGTTTGTAATCCAGCATGTTCGTAAGCCATAGTGCCGGCCAAGATCATTAAATCTGCCCAGCTAATTTTATTTCCGTATTTTTTCTTAATAGGCCAAAGCAATCTTCGAGCTTTATCCAAGTTAGTATTATCTGGCCAAGAATCTAAAGGTGAAAATCTATGATTACCGGTTCCACTTCCACCACGACCATCGGCAATTCGGTAGGTTCCTGCAGAGTGCCAAGCCATTCGAACAAACAATCCAGAATAAGTTCCTAGATCTGCTGGCCACCAATCCTGACTGTCTTCCATTAATTCTAGTAAATCTTTTTTTAACTTTTTAAAGTCTAATTTCTTAACTTCTTTTTTGTAATTAAAATCTGGAAGTGGATTTGTTTTCGTATC
>CALBND010000072.1 GCA_937896305.1 uncultured Actinomycetes bacterium | reverse complement strand
TTTTATTATTTTCATCAATAATATTTACATCAAAACCAATTACAGAAATGTTTAAACTTTCACTTTTAAGAGCTTCTATATCGTTTATCGGATTTGATATGATTAAATCATCTGAGCCACAAATTTGTGTAAAAACTCCTGTGCTTTGTTTTATAGATTCATTAAAGTTTCCAGCTATGCCTAATCTCGAATTATTCTTTAAATAGGAAACCCTGGGCGCAAATTCCTTAACTAACGATTCGATTCCTAAGAAATCTGAAGGATCTTCAATTACTGTAATGGGGATTTCTAAAGCCAATTGTTTTACTGCAGATTCAAGGGTTTGTCGCAAATAAGGACTGGGCCCGTATGCGGGGATCATCACATGCAATAAAGGCTGGTTCATCTCACCTGTAATGCTACTTTCTTGCATATAGTTAGTGAATAAACTAGTCGTAATTGAGATGGAATTGAGCCAAGATGACAACGAATAAAGGACTCTTAGTTGTCATCCCTGCATTTAATGAAGAGATCGTTCTAGAAAGAACTTTGACTGCTCTCTTGCAAGAAGTCTCTGTTAATCAAGTTTTAGTTGTCAATGATGGATCAACTGACAAAACTTCTGAAATTGTAAAAACTAAAAATATTCAACTTTTAGAATTGCCTTTTAACTTAGGTGTTGGTGCTGCTATGCGAGCAGGATTTCAATTTGCTTTGGAAAACGGTTTTGAAAAAGTTATACAATTTGATGCAGACTTGCAACATCAACCAAAATATATTGAAGAAATTGTTACACAATTGGATAATTTTGATGTTGTAGTTGGATCTAGGTTTGCTGGGAAGAGTAATTATCGGGTTTCGTTTGTTAGAAATTTAGCTATGGGTTTGTTGAAGGATTCTGTTTCTAGACATATTGGGAAAAAAATGACAGATGTTACTTCTGGATTTAGGGGTGCTAATTCCAAAGCCATTCCAATATTTGCTGAAAAATACCCATCTGAATATTTAGCTGACACTGTTGAATCACTTATTTTGGCTCACGATCAAGGATTATCTATTACTGAAATTCCAGTCACCATGCAAGAGCGCCAAGGTGGAGTGCCTAGTCAAAATATTTTTCGCTCAACTTTGTATTTGTTTCGAAGTTTATTAGTAATTATCGCTACGCTTACCATTAGAGCAAAGAAAGGCAAATAATGAATAATCCAATTATCGCAATTGTGATGGCCGCCGTAATTATTGCATTAGTTTTGCTTTCAATTCGCAGGGGAATTCTTAAAGAAAAATATGCAATTCTTTGGCTCTTGGTTGCTTTATTTAGCTCAGCTGCAGTAATTTTTCCACAAATAGTTTCTAGTGTTGCCAACACTTTAGGATTTAGATTGCCTTCTAATTTTCTTTTTAGTATTGCCTTATTAATTGCATTATTTTTGACATTTTTGCTTTCTACTGATATTTCAAAAAAACAAAGACAAATTGAAAACTTAGCAACAGAGTTAGCAATAATTAAAAATAAATTAAATAATAAATAAGTTTTAATGTCTTTAATCATTGCTCATCGCGGTGCTTCTGGATATATGCCAGAAATGACTATGCCTTCCTACAAGTTAGCGTTTTTACAAGGCGCGGATGGATTTGAGACAGATGTTCGATTAACAAAAGATGGTCAATTAGTTTGTGTGCATGATCGAAAGACTAAAAGAATTGCAGACCAGAGTTTGGTTATCTCAAATTCGACACTTAAACAATTACAAGAATTAGATTTTTCAGATGATAAAACTTCTGCAAAAATTTTATTGCTATCTGAATTAATTGAATTTACTTTATCTACAAATAAAAGTCTGAATTTACTTATCGAGACCAAACACATAACCAAATATCACGGAAAACTAGAAGAATCTCTAAGTAAATTACTAACCGATTTTAATCTAGTAAAAAGCTCCAGTTCTATAAAGATTTTTTTAATGTCTTTTAATCCATTTGCAGTTCAACGCTTTCAAAAATTAATGCCACAAATACCTCGGGTGCAATTGGTTGAAAAAAATTATCCTTTCCTGACTCATTTTTATTCCCCAGGAAATCCTCAAATTAGTGGTCCAGGAATTGAGCTCTTGATGAAAAACCCAAGTTTAATTAAGAAATTTAGGGCTAAAAATAGAAAGTTGTTTGTTTGGACCGCAAATTCCTCAAGCCAGATTGAATTTTGTCTTGAGAATGAGATTGATGCAATTATCACCAACTATCCTGATAGAGCAATAAAAATGCGGGATGACTATTTAAGGAGTCACTAGATGGCAACTTTTGCTGCCAAAGTCTTGGTTATAACTCCTGATCGCCTTGGCCCATCCATGGCTGGTCCTGCCATAAGGGCCGCAGCAATTGCTGATGCTGTATCAAAACAAAATGAAACTGTTTTACTGAGTTTGAATGAGGCAAGTGAACAAATAGTTTCGGGTGCCAAAGTTGTAACAACTAATGGCAAAAAATGGGTTAAGTGGGCCGATGTAGTTATTTATCAAGGAATTGTTTTGGAACATTTCAGACTTTTACGAAAAGGTAAAAAGTTTCTAATTGCAGATATGTATGATCCATTACATATTGAATATTTAGGTTCGGCTGTTAACACCAGCATGTATGTCAGACGAGCAGTCTTATCTGTAACAGCGGCTTCAATTGGATTACAAATGAGATTAAGTGATCTAATTTTGGCAGCATCTCCAAACCAAGTTTCTTTATGGCAATCTCATATGGCAGCTTGGAACGTCATAGATCCTATGGAATACGACAGGGATCCAGAATTAAAAAACCATATTGCAATAGTTCCTTTCGGAATTAGTAATGAAGATCCAGTTGCCACCACAAATCCTTTCTTAACAAATTTTGTAGGAATCTCAAAAGATGACCCGATTTTACTTTGGGGTGGAGGCATTTATGACTGGTTTGATCCTTTAACTTTAATTCAAGCAGTAAGTGAAGTTAGAAAAACTGTTCCTAATATTCGCCTAGTTTTCATGGGAGGCAAACATCCAAATCCTGATGTACCGATAAATAAAATTGTGCAAAAAAGTATTGACTTAGCAAATTCGTTAGATTTAATAAATAAAAATGTTTTCTTTAATGACCAGTGGGTTGATTACAATCAAAGACATAATTATTTACTTAACGCAACCATTGGGGTTTCAACTCATTACAAATCCCTAGAAACCCAGTTTAGTTTTAGAACCAGAATTCTTGATTATTTATGGGCAGGATTGCCAATAATTACCACTGAAGGTGATTATTTTGCAGAAGTTATAAAAACAGAAAAATGTAGTGAGGTAGTAAAACAAAAAGACATTAAGGATCTTGCAAATGCCATCATCAAGTTATTAAATAAAAATGAATTAGAAAAGGCTAGAAAAAATAGTTTACGATTAAGGGAAGATTTTAGATGGCATAAAGTTTTGCAACCTGTTCTAGATTATTGTGCTAATCCTTATAAAGTTAAAAAGAATCCTTTAGCACTAAAGCGTCATCCTCGTAAAACTCCAAATTATTACTATCGTCGAATTGGTGAAATAAAAAGAGAAGAAGGATTTGCTGGCATTATGCGTAAAACTGCTAAAAAATTGCATCTTCCGGGTGCGAAGTTTTGGTAAATGAGGGAAAATGAATTATATGAATAATAATGACCGTGGTTTAGATGCACTTCTTCCTGGGCGTTTAGGTGTTGTAGTTCGTTTAGTTTCTCAACCCGGAGGACGCCTTGCCCTTCTAGATGCTGTTAATCGTTATGCCGACAACTTAGAAGCCGAGCCAGGAACTGAAGCTTTTGTGGTGTCACTAGATCCAGATGACAAAGATGTTGCGTGGTTGGTGGAATGGTTCACAAGTTCTAAAGCTTTTGAAGATCACCGCGGTGCCTTAGCTTTTGCTGAATTTATGAAAGAACTACCAGGTTTATTAAGTCAACCACCCGGAATTTTAAGAATTGATCCTTTAAGAATGTTTATTCAAAAAGATTTAGTTGACGGAGCTTTTTAAAGATCGTCGGTTAAAGTGACTTCCCAGCCACCAACATATTCAGCAAACATATTATAAATAATTGCCATTAACCCTGAAAGCAAAGTCCAAGTTACAACTTGGAAAACAGTAAAAATACTTCCAATTAGAATCACTCTCGGTAAAGTTAATAGGCCCACAATATTAAATCCGGTGCCACCTGCGCCAAAAATATCTGTCAATAATCCAGTTGTGGAATCAATTGTGCCACTAACTTTTGCTAACAACCACAAAGCAATTAAAGCAACAAGTGTTGCTAAACCAAAAGCCAAAGTAATAATAAATGTTGTTTTCACAACGGATAATGGATTTATGTAAGAAACTCTTAATCTAGATCTTTTTGATCCAGGTTTGGAAGTGGGCATACTTTGAGTTGCTTGTAATTTAGATTTTGTAACCTTTGAAGTACTCATTCCACAACATCCACAGCTTTAGTTACAGCAACCACTTTTACACCCTTATCAACTTTCATCATGGAAACTCCCATAGTGTCTCTACCAGTTGCTCTGATTTCACTTACCTGTGTTCTTAAAACTACCCCATTAGAGGCAATAGCAAATACTTCGTCTGTTTCTTTTGCTATAAATGCACCTACCAAAGAACCTCTGGTGTCATCACTAATTCTCATTGCTCGAACCCCTTGTGTTCCTCGACCTTTGGCAGCCCATTCTTTTACTTCGGTTCTTTTAGCAAAGCCTGCATCTGTTGCTGTAACAAGGAAGGATTTAGCTTCCACAACTGACATGCTCAATAATTCATCAGTTTTATTTTTAAATCTAATTCCAATAACTCCTGTTGAAACTCGACCCGCAGATCTTAAACTTGTTTCATCAACAGAACATCTGACAGAAAACCCTTTTTTGCTTACTAAAATAATTTCACTTTTTTTATCAACCAATTGTGCAGAAATTACATGATCCTTAGGTTTTAAGTTAATACCGATGACACCACCTGATCGTGAGGAATCATATTCAGAAAGTGGTGATTTTTTAATCATGCCTTTAGCTGTTGCAAGAACTAAATAAGGAGCTTGGTCATAATTTTTTAAGGAAAGCACTGCCGCAATTTTTTCTTCAGGTTGAAAAGATAGAAGGTTTGCTACGTGTTGGCCTTTAGCATCTCTTCCTTTGTCCGGTAATTCATGCACCTTGGTTCGGTAAACACGTCCGCGATCTGTGAAAACTAGTAACCAATCATGGGTGGAGGCGACAAAGAAATGTTCAATTACATCGTCTTCTCTAAGAGCTGCTCCTTTAATACCTTTACCGCCACGTTTTTGAGCACGATATAAATCTGATTTAGTTCGCTTTATATATCCACCG
>CALBND010000071.1 GCA_937896305.1 uncultured Actinomycetes bacterium | reverse complement strand
AACTTTCAAAAGGCGGCTGACGAGTGTGCTATTTCGCAGCCCGCTTTGTCCATGAAGATTAAAGAATTAGAGAAGGATTTAGGCCAATTAATTGAGAGGGGGAGCAAGAAATTTTACTTAACGCAAACAGGTCAAGCATTGATAGATAAGGCCGAGACGATCATCCAATCCTTTGATGATCTTAAACACTTAGCTAATAAAGGAAATAAAATTAATAAACTTTCAATTGGTGCCATTCCAACTGTTGCACCATATTTGTTACCAAGAATTATTAAGACCATATCTAAAAAATATAATGACATTGTCATTGAGCCTAAAGAAACCGTTACTGAAAAATTAATAAGTTATTTAATAAGTGGTAGAGTTGATTTAGCCATTCTAGCTTTACCAAGTCACGAGCCTTTATTAAATGAGGTTCCTTTGTTCGAAGAAGAGTTCTTGCTCATTAGGCACACAAACGATGCAAACAAACCAGTGCCCAACAATAAAGAGCTAACGAATATGAAATTATTATTATTGGAAGAAGGTCATTGTTTAAGAAGTCAAACTTTATCTTTTTGTAAAATTAATTCAGTGCCAAAAAACATTATGGAAGGCACAACGCTTACAACTTTAGTTCAAATGGTAAGTTCTGGGATTGGTGTAACACTTATTCCTGAGATAGCTGTTCCTTTTGAAACAAGATCAACTAAAGTATCAGTTAGCAGATTTAATCAGCAAAAGCCAAAACGAACGATTGGTTTAGTTTGGCGAAAGTCAAATCCATTGACTCAGCAGTTTAATGAGATTGGATCACTTTTAAAAAATTTAAATAAACTAAATTAATTATTTAATTTTCAAAATATTTTTCTCTAAAGTTTTACTAATGACAACAGTGCCTTTTTCATTAGGATGAATCCCATCACTTTGATTTAACTCTGGATTTAAAGCAACGCCTTCTAGTAAAAAAGGAATTAAAGGTAGATTATATTGCTTAGCTAGATCAGGATATATTTGATCAAATTCTTTTTTATAACTAGCTCCATGTGAAGTGGGTGCCAGCATACCAG
>CALBND010000070.1 GCA_937896305.1 uncultured Actinomycetes bacterium | reverse complement strand
AATGATTGAAGAGCCACCAAGCCACTTAAAATTTATTTTTGCTACAACTGAACCAGAAAAAATGCTTAACACCATTAAATCTAGAACACATAATTATGCTTTTCGTTTAGTAAACAAAGAAGTATTAGCTAAACACTTAAAAGAAATTTGTAAAACAGAAAAAATAAAATGTGATGACGATGCATTGATGGCTATTGCTGAAGCAAGTGGTGGCAGTGTGCGCGATGCTTTAAGTTTATTAGGACAATTTTCTGCAGGTGTAGATGAAAAAGGTTTATCAACAGAATATGTTGAATGGCAATTAGGTTTAACTCCTTTAGGAATTTTAGAAGATTTAAGTAAATCGGTTTTAAACAATGAATTAGGAACAGCACTTGAAGTTGTTCGAAATGCGTGTGCTCAGGGAATTGAGCCACATAGATTACTTAGTGATTTTCTAAACTATTTAGGTAAACAAATCAGGCAATCAGACACCACTACAAGAGATGGTTTAGCAAATCTGGTTTCAATAGCTTCAAGTATTTCTGTTTCGATTTCGCAGTTGAAATCATCATCAAACCCTGAATTATCTCTTGATCTTGCAATAGCAAAATTATTTATTCAACCTGGTCAACAAGTTGCTAGTGTGCCAACTAAAACAAGACAACCAGAAACAGTGACGCCAGAAACTGAAAATATAAAACCAGTTGAGAAAAAACTTGAAAAACAATCTCACGTAAAAACAACAATAAAAAAAGACATCACAGATGTTTCAGAGTTAATAGTCAGGTGGCCAGACATTATTGGTGAACTAGGCCGAGTCAACAGAGTTGCTTGGCTAGCATTTATGGATTCAAAACCAATTGAACTTAATCAAACAAAATTAACACTTGGTGTTAAAGATTCATCAAAAGTATTACAAGCAAGTGAAGCAAAATGGCAAGATCACTTGAATTCAGTATTAGTAACAGCTGTTGGATTAACAGTTTCATTTGATATTAAAAAAATAGAAGCAGAAGAAATTTCAGAAGTAGTTGAAACTGGAAATATAAATGATGAATCTGTTGAATTCAAAGATGGTTTCGCTCTTGCTGCTGAAGCCTTAGGGGCAGTAAAAATTGATGAATTTGAAAACGGTGGCAACTAAAAGTGTATGAAGGATCCCTTCAAGATTTAATTGATGCTTTAGGAAAATTACCTGGAGTTGGGCCTAAGAGTGCTCAAAGATTAGCTTTTCATTTTTTACAAACAGATTCAGCAACTGTACAAAATTTAGCTAATTTACTTTTAGAAGTTAAACAAAAAGTAAAGAGTTGCAAAACTTGCGGAGCGGTATCAGAAACTGATTCGTGCAATATTTGTAATGACACCAGAAGAGACGTTTCAATAATTTGTGTTATTGAAGAAGCCAAAGATATTTCTTCAATTGAAAAAACTAGGGAATTCAAAGGTAGGTATCACGTTTTAGGTGGAGTAATTAGTCCCATTGATGGCATTGGCCCAGATCAATTACGAATTAAAGAATTAACCAGTCGAGTCACTAATGAAGAAATAAAAGAAGTAATAGTTGCAACCAATCCAAATCTAGAAGGTGAAGCAACTGCTGCATTCTTGGTTCGAATCTTGGAACCAAGTGGAGTTTTGGTTACAAGACTTGCCAGTGGTCTACCCGTAGGTGGCGAGCTTGAATATGCCGATGAAGTCACTTTAGGTCGTGCTTTAAAGGGTAGAAGACAAGTTTCATAATCAAAATAGCCATCTTCTAGAATAGAAATTCCTTTAAGCAAAAAGTTGGTTGAATTTGTCACTTATTGTGCAGAAATATGGTGGCTCGTCAGTTGCAGACGCGGCGAGTGTAAAACGTGTTGCACAAAGAATTGTTGATACTAAAAAACAAGGCAATGAAGTTGTTGTAGTTGTATCTGCTATGGGTGATACAACTGATGAATTAATTGAATTAGCAGAACAAGTTTCACCAAATCCTGCAGCACGAGAATTAGATATGTTGCTAACTGCTGGTGAAAGAATTTCCATGGCTGTACTAGCAATGGCAATTCATGATCTTGGACTTGAGGCACGTTCTTATACCGGATCTCAAGCAGGATTAATAACAGATTCAACTCACGGTAAAGCAAGAATTATTGATGTTGCACCAGAAAGAATTCAAAAAGCTTTAAGTGAAGGTGCCATTCCAATTGTGGCAGGTTTCCAAGGAGTTTCAAAAAGCACTAAAGACATAACCACACTTGGTCGTGGCGGTAGTGACACAACTGCAGTTGCGTTAGCTGCAGCATTGAAAGCTGACTTTTGTGAGATCTATACAGATGTTGATGGCATCTTTACTGCTGATCCAAGAATTGTAAAAAAAGCACACCCCTTAAAAACTATTACTTATGAAGAAGTGCTGGAGTTATCAGCAAATGGTGCGAAAGTGTTGCACTCAAGATGTGTAGAATATGCCAGACGCTTTAAAGTAAAAGTGCACGTTCGTTCATCTTTTTCAAATAATGAAGGAACGTGGTTAATAACAGAAGACGAAAGGAAATCTGGAATGGAACAAGCAATTATTTCTGGGGTAGCCCAAGATTTAGCAGATGCCAAAGTAACAATTGTTGGTGTTCCAGATAAACCAGGTACAGCTGCAACCATATTTGAAAACATTGCTAATGCTGGTGTAAATATTGACATGATTGTACAAAATGTATCTGTTGGCTCCAGTGGAAAAACAGATGTAACTTTTACTTGCCCTAAGGCAGATGGCGATAAAGCTTTGAAGTGTTTAGAAAGCATTAAAGATAAAATTAATTTTGACTCATTAGATTATGACGATCAAATAGCAAAGATTTCTTTAGTTGGCGCTGGGATGAAATCTCATCCTGGAGTCTCTGCCACCTTATTTAGAGCAATGGCTCAAATTGGTGCCAACATTGAAATGATTTCAACTTCTGAAATCAGACTTTCAGTTGTTACCAGAGCATCAATTGCTGCCAAAGCAGTTGAAGCAATACATACTGCTTTTGAAATGGATTCCGATAACGAAGCAATTGTTTATGCAGGCACTGGTAGATAAATGACTAAACCAAGTTTGGCAATAGTTGGTGCCACTGGAGCTGTTGGTTCAGTCATGATTGAACTTGTTAATGAGCGAGCCGATATTTGGGGAGAAATTAAATTATTAGCTTCTAAAAGAAGTGCGGGCAATAAATTAAAAGTACGTGGTATTGAATTAGTTGTTGAAGAAATAAGTGAACAAACTTTTGAAAATATTGATGTGGCAGTTTTTGATGTGCCAGATGAAGTCAGTAAACAGTGGGCACCAATAGCTGCGAGCAAAGGTGTCGTTGTAGTTGATAATTCTGCAGCATTTCGAATGGATAATGAAGTACCTTTAGTGGTGCCAGAAGTAAACGCAGAACAAATAAATAATCGTCCCAAAGGAATTATTGCAAATCCAAACTGCACCACAATGACCATGATTGTGGCACTTGGCTCTTTGCATAAAAAATATAAAGTCAAAGAGCTAATTGTCGCTTCTTATCAAGCGGCTTCTGGTGCTGGTAAACCTGGATTAGATTCATTACAAGATCAAATAAAAAAAGTTGCTGGAAAAAATCTTGGCTCTGTTGCCAAAGATGTAGCTAACGCCATAGGAGATCCTGCACCGTTTTCTCATCCCCTAGCTTTAAATGTAATTCCTTGGGCTGGATCATTAAAAGAAAATGGATTTACTAGCGAAGAATTAAAAGTTAAATATGAATCAAGAAAAATTCTTGGAATTAATGACTTAAAAGTTACAGCCACTTGTGTACGTGTTCCAGTTGTCACAACTCACTCTTTAGCTGTCCATGCAATATTTGAAAATAAAGTAGATGTCACAGAAGCAAGAGAAATCTTAAAAACTGCACCTGGTGTTGAAGTCTTAGATGACCCGAGCAACTTAATATTTCCAACTCCAGCCGATGTAGTGGGAACTGACCCAACTTGGATAGGAAGGCTCAGACAAGACCCAGAAGCCCCAAATACCCTTGATTTCTTCGTTTGTGGGGACAATCTAAGAAAAGGTGCCGCTTTGAACACCTTGCAGATAGCGGAGCACTACGTCGCAAGCCTCTCGTAAACTCTAATATTATGGGTCTACCCAAAGTAAGTATCGTCCTCGTAAATTTTCGGGGCATCAACGACACTTTAAATGCCATCAAAAGCATTCAAGAATCTAACTATCCCAAAGAATTACTTGAAATAGTTGTTGTTGATAACTTCTCAGGGGATGACTCTGTTGAGAAATTAAATAATATAAAAAATGAAATAATAATTATTGAATCGAAAGAAAATTTAGGTTTTGCCGGTGGTGTAAATCTTGGCGTTAAATCAGCAACGGGTGAAATTATTGGTTTATTAAATAATGATGCTAGATGTGATGAAAACTGGATTTCTGCTGCAATTGAAACTCTCTTAGAAGAGAAACAGAATGCGGCTATTGCATCTAAAGTTTTAACATGGGATGGAAGTGCTGTTGACTTTGTTGATGGTTCCTTAACTTGGTATGGCATGGGCTACAAACGTGAAGCCTTAAAATCAACAGAGGAAATAATAGATTTTAAACGAGAAGTTTTATTTGGTACTGGTTCTGCCATGTTTTTTAAAAAAGATATTTTCGAACAAGTTGGTGGATTTGATGAAAGATTCTTCATGTTTTATGAAGATGTCGATTTAGGTTGGCGTTTAAATCTTTTAGGTTACAAATTTATTTACGAACCAAAATCAATTGCATTTCACAAACATCATGCCTCAATAGATAAATTTGGCAAATATCATGAAAACTTCCTCTTAGAACGAAACGCCTTGATGTCGTTATATAAAAATTATGAAGCAGCTTCCCTTGACAAAGTGTTGCCTGCTGCAATGGCACTAAGTGTTAGAAGAAGTATTACCAGAGGTGAATTAAATCCTGATCTCTTAAATATTCAAAACTCTAAATCAACTGATACAGATGAAGTAACAATCAAAAAAGATGCCTTAACTGGTTTGTTAGCTATTGATTCACTTATCGAAAACCTTCCTTCTCTAACTCAGTCAAGAAATATAATTCAAGCATCAAGAAAAAGAAGTGATCAGGAAATGGTTGCCTTATTCAGGCAAGCATTAGAACCTGCCTATCCATGGCCAAGGTATCTTGAAGGGTATAAAAAACTGATGGATGTGTTTAATATAGAAACTTCATTTGGAACTGATCGAAAAAGAGTTCTTGTTGTCACTGGGGAACCTTTATCTGAAAACTTGGCAGGACCTGCAATTAGAGCTTTAGAAATATCTAAATTTTTGGTTCAAGACTTTGATGTATTACTTTGTACAACTAAAGGCAATTCCTTAAAACATCTAACAGTTTCCACAATTAGTACCAGACATAGAAAGCTCAAACTACTTGTTGAATGGGCAGATATTGTTGTTTTCCAAGGCTTATTAATTTCAGAAAATCCTTGGTTAGCAGATACTGAAAAAATATTAATAGCTGATGTTTATGATCCTTTTCATTTAGAAATTTTAGAACAAAAAAAATCTGAAGGCATAAATAACAGACTTAGAGGAAGTCGCGATACAACAGATGCGCTTAATCGACAACTACGTAGAGCTGATTATTTTATTTGTGCATCAGAGCGTCAAAGAAGTTTATGGCTAGGTCAACTTGCAGCCGAGGGCCGCATAAATCCTTATACTTATGATGCTTCAAGTGATTTAAGACGGTTAATTGATGTTGTGCCATTTGGAATATCTTCTGAAAAACCTGAAAAAACAAATGACCCGATTAGAAAACTTTTCCCACAAATTAAAAATGATGACGTTATCGCTTTATGGGCCGGTGGAGTTTATGACTGGCTTGATCCACAAGTCATAGTAAAATCTATTAAGAAATTAAATAACCCGAAACTTAAAGTAGTTTTCATGGGTTTGAAACATCCCAATTCTGATATTCCAGTAATGAACGCGGTGCAAGAATTAAAAGATATGAGCAAAGAATTAGGTTTAACTAATTCTTCTGTTTTCTTTGTGGAAAATTGGGTTAATTATGACGAAAGAGCACAATTTTTACTAAATGCTGATTTTGGTTTAAGTGCTCACTTTGAACAC
>CALBND010000069.1 GCA_937896305.1 uncultured Actinomycetes bacterium | reverse complement strand
TGTACCTAGAAAAAAACTGCTGCCACTGTTTAAATATTTTTCTGCATCCAGCCTGCTATTACTATTTTTACTATTCTCCTGGAGTGGTGGCTTTGGAAATTTTTTCTCCAACCAAAATCAGAGAGGACTACAAGTTGAATCAGTGTTTGCATTACCTTTTATGATCTTTAAAGCCTTTGGTGCTGATATTGAAACAATTTATCGATTCGGATCCCTTGAAGTAAATCTTGATACAGCTAATCAAATTGCTACCTTGGCAAATTGGTTAACAATTTCTATCTTTCTTCTTCTTTTTATCCTTAACTATCTAGGCAAATTTGATCATCTCCTGATTTTCGATAAAGCTCTGATCGTAATAATTACTGTCATTTTCTTCAGCAGAGTTTTTTCTCCACAATTTTATGTTTGGATTGGTGCTTTATCGGCTATGGCTCTTTTGAATCACAAAGGCAAGTCAAAAACAATAATTATTTTATTATCAGTTTCAGCACTAATGACGCAAGTGCTTTACCCTGCTTTATATGTTCAATACCTTTCTGGTGAATTTTGGCCCGTAATGATTCAATCAATTAGAATCTTTACTTTCACTGGAGCAGTAATTATGGGCTGGCGATTGCTATTGCAGAAACCTACTGGCAAAGTAATGATTCATGACTAAAACATTAGTTATCACTAACGACTTTCCACCAAGACCTGGTGGCATTCAAACCTTTGTTCATGGACTTCTTAAAGGATTGAATCCGACAGATGTCGTAGTTTTGACCTCCAAATATGAAAACTATAAAAAATTTGATGCTGATCAAGAATATTTAGTTGTCCGACATGACACCGAACTGCTTTTACCCACCAAAGCAGTTGGTGATCACGCATTAGCACTAATTGATAAATATCAATGTGATTCAGTTTTGTTTGGAGCCTCTGCTCCCCTTGGATTACTTTCAGCCAGATTAAAGAAACATGGTATTAAAAAAACTGTTGCCCTAACTCATGGCCATGAAGTTGGCTGGGCATTTACCCCAGGGCTAAAACAATCGTTCAAAAAAATAGTAAAAGAAGTAGATAAATTAACTTATTTAACAGATTTCACCTTTAAGAAATTCAGTGAAATATTAAATACTTCCGAGTTAGCCAAGTTTGAACGTCTAACTCCCGGTCTCGATACCGAACTTTTTAATCCTAATAATGTAATTAATGGCAAAGGCGAGGCTATAAGAAACAGATTCAAAATTGGTAACAAACCAACTGTGGTTTGCATTTCTAGATTAATGCCTAGAAAAGGCCAAGACACTTTAATAAAGATTTGGCCACAAGTGCTGGCGCAAGTTCCTAATGCTCATTTACTTATTGTCGGTGGTGGAAGTTATAAATCAACTTTACAAAAAATGGTTTTTGATCAAAATATCAACAACTCAGTGACATTGACTGGCAGTGTTGCTTGGCAAGATCTCCCTGGGTTTTATGCCAGTGGCCAAGTATTTGTTATGCCAGTGAGAACCAGAAATTTTGGATTTGATGTTGAAGGTTTAGGAATTGTTTACCTAGAAGCTTCGGCAACTGGATTGCCAGTAATTGCTGGGATTTCAGGAGGTGCTCCAGAAGCAGTAGTCGATGGTGAAACTGGTTTTGTAATTGATGCAAAAAACACAATTGATTTAGTAAATAAAATTGCAGAGCTTTTGCTCTCTCCCGAACTTAGAAGAAACATTGGCAAGCAAGGCAGAACCTGGATTGAAAATGAATGGCAGTGGCCTGCCAGACATGATCAATTAAGAAAATTATTAGCCACAAACATGTCTTAAAGGCGGGACTAAACCTGAATTGGCTAAAACATCAAGTGCCTTGATTTCATTTTCATCTAAGGAAGTGAAATTGGTTTCGTTTAAGAAAAACGTAACCACACAATCATGACAAGATATATCTTTCATGATGCATTTTTGGCATTCTATTCTCAATTTATCCATGACTCAAACAATAAAGTCAAGGTCTGACATTTTTAGAAAATTCAACCCATCTATTTAAGACATCCAGAGCAGCACCTGATTCAAGGCTTCCACGAGTCCGAGCTAAAGCCAATTCCATGCTTGATTTGAAATCACCAGTTGGGTTCTCATAAGCCACAACTGAAGCTGCAGCATTCACACAAATAGCGTCTCTAATTGCTTCTGATCCGCTATTTCTTAGTGTCTGTAAAATTAATTTGGCGTTGAAATTAGCATCGCCACCTTTTAATTCATCCAGACTTGCCCGTTTAATTCCAATATCTGAAGCATCAAATAGTGATTCTTTAACTTCACCGTTTCTAGCATCCCAAATTTGGGTTGGTCCACTTATCGAAATTTCATCCAAGCCTTCTAGGCCTCTAACTACTATTGCTGAAACTTTTCTATTTGCTAAAGCTTGTGCCACGATAGGTGCCATTTTTAAATTAGCGACTCCCACAACTTGGGCTTTGGGCTTAGCAGGATTTGCTAATGGCCCCAGGATGTTAAAGACTGTCGGGATTGCTAATTCTTTTCTAATTGGTCCTGCATATTTCATTGCTGGATGAAAGGTTGGGGCAAAACAAAAAGTAATTCCACATTTTAAATATGAATCTAAAACTTGTTCGGCATTCATATTTGTAACTATTCCTAAAACTTCTAATACATCTGCAGATCCTGATTTACTGGAAGCTGCTCTGTTGCCATGTTTCACAACTGGAATTCCAGTTCCAGCAACCACTATTGCAGCAGCTGTAGAAATATTGACTGTTCCTAAAGCGTCTCCGCCTGTGCCACAAGTATCAACTGCATTATGGGAAACATCTAATTTGACGGAATGTTCAAGCATCGCATCTACAAATGAAGTTATTTCAGTTGCTGTCTCGCCTTTTTCTTTCAATCCGATAAGTAACTCTTTTATTTGTGCAGCTTCAGCCAAACCACTCATTACTTGGTTCATTGCCCAATAAGATTGTGTATCGTTCAAATCAGTTTTATTTTTAAGATTTAAAAGTATTTCAGACCAAGAATTTTCAGTTGTCATGCTTTTGAAATTGCGTTATTACTTTTTTTGCGAAGTAACGTAATTGTGGTGTCGATAAGAACTGTTGGATCTATCGGCATCTGTACTACCCCTTCAGCATTTGACCAGGCTGCCAACCAAGCATCTTGAGGTCTTTGAATCAAAACAATAATTGGAGGACAATTAAATACTTCATCTTTTGCGTTACGAGCAATTCCCATACCACCAGCTGGAGCAGCTTCGCCGTCTAAAATTGCTAAATCAATATTTCCACTTTTAAGTTCTTTTTTTACAACTGGTTCTGTTGCAACTTGAATAAATTCAATTCTTCCTAGATCTTGTGCAGGTCTTCGACCAATTGCAGTCATAACTGCATCACGAATTCTACGGTCGTCTGAGTAGACCAGAACTCTTAGTTCGTGCGATTGTGAAATAGGTTGGGTCACAAATGTCACATTAGTCATATGTAGCGCGCCCAAGCACGAATCCCCCACTAATGCAGTGACACAATGGGTCATATGTCCACAACGTCACTCGCAAACCCGAGAGTCAATCGTCCCAACATAGTTGCCATTGGCACCATCGTTTGGCTAGCAAGTGAACTTATGTTTTTTGCTGCTTTATTTGCAATGTATTTCACACTTCGCGCAGTCAATCCAGACATCTGGGCAATTGAAACAGAACTACTTAACGTTCCTTTTTCTGGTGCAAACACAACAATCTTGGTTTTAAGTTCTGTTACCGCACAACTTGGAGTTTTCGCAGCAGAACGTGGCGATAAAGATCGTTTACGTTTTTGGTTTACCACAACTTTCTTAATGGGCGCATTTTTCGTTGGTGGACAAGCTTACGAATATGCAGTTTTAGTTTCCGAGGGCTTAACTATTTCCTCTTCCCCATTTGGTTCTGTGTTTTATTTAACAACTGGTTTCCACGCCCTGCATGTAACAGGTGGACTAGTTGCGTTTCTGTTTGTCTTGGCTCGTTCATATGTCCGACCTGAAATGACACATGGTTTAGCGACAAGTGCTGTAGTGACTTCTTATTATTGGCATTTTGTTGACGTGGTTTGGATTGGCTTGTTTGCAACTATTTATCTTGTGAAATAAGGAGAAATATTTTGTCTGCACTGTATAAATTTAGACGCCGTCGCGGCGCCTCGGTTTTAGTTTTATTTTTTGCTCTGGCAGTAGTTAGCCTTGGCTATAGCGGTGTTAATAATTTAATTACACCAGCTTCTGCTCGAATCGGATCTGAAGAAACTTTAGTTACTAAAGGATCAGCATTATTTGCCGAAGGATGCTCTTCATGTCATGGACTAAATGGTCAAGGAACAAGTGATGGTCCAAATTTATCTGCCGTAGGAGCTGCCGCAGTTCATTTTCAAGTTTCGTCAGGACGTATGCCAATGGCTGCCCCTGGAGCACAAGTAATGAGAAAAAAGCCTAGCTATAACGAAGAAGAAACAATTGCTTTAGCAGCTTATGTAGCAACCTTTGGTCCTGGACCAGCAATACCTAGTGAAGAACAAATTAACGAATGGCAAAACGCAAGTGTTTCTGAAGGTGGCGAACTATTTAGAACTAATTGTGCACAGTGTCATAACTTTGCTGGTTCTGGTGGCGCTTTAACAAATGGTAAGTATGCCCCAAGTTTAAATCTTGCAACTCCGCAACAAATTTATGAAGCAATGCTCACTGGACCACAATCTATGCCAATTTTTAGCGATAAAACTTTAACCCCAGAAAGTAAAGCAGCAATTATTCGCTACATCCAAGAATTAAACAAATCTGAAAATCCAGGTGGTATGGATTTGGGAAGAGTTGGTCCCGTAACTGAAGGATTATTTCTATGGGTAATAGGCATCGGAGTTTTAATAATTTTCTCAATTTGGATAGGAGCAAGAGTTAGATGACAAATAATTTTGATATCAATAACACTTTTGATCCAGATCAAGAAAAATCAACAACACCTATTTCAAAAGAAATTGAAACAAGTTTGCCAAAACCAGCTACTGGAATTGATCACTACTTAAGAAGAACAGACACTGACCCTAAAGCTGCAAAAAGAGCTGAAAGGCAAGTTGCTACTTTATTTGGGCTTTCTTCTTGCTTCACCCTAGTGTTTGTTATTTCCTTTGTGGCGATTCCAAGGGAAAAGAAAGTTTCTGTTTTCGCAATAGGTGTCACAAGCTTGCAAAACATAGTCTTAGGAGTTTCTTTTGGCCTAGCAATTCTTTTAATAGGAATTGGCGCGATTCATTGGGCTAAAAAATTAATGTCTGATGTCGAAGTTGTACAAGAAAGAAAACCAATTCAACCAAAAGCAGAAGTTCAAGCAGAAGCACTTGAAGCATTTAGAGTTGGGGCCGAAGAATCAGGTTTTGGTTCCAGAAAACTAATTCGTAGATCTTTACTTGGCGCTTTGGCAATGTTTCCTCTGCCATTCTTAATAATGCTTAGAGATCTTGGACCAGCTCCTAAAGGTGAATTGCGCACCACTGCTTGGCAAGAAGATTTGCATATTGTGACAGACATTACTTATCAAAAAATTAGACCAGAAGATATCCCAGTTGGAAACTTAATATCTGCGATGCCAGAAAATATTTTAGAAATCCTGGAAGAACAACAAAACTTAAACGAACGTGGTAAATCAGCCATTTTGCTTGTTCGCATGCGCCCTGAAGACATTAAAAGCCAACAAGGCCCTGATTGGGACTACCAAGGCATAGTTGCTTACTCGAAAATTTGCACCCATGTGGGCTGTCCGATTGCGCTTTATGAACAAAGGACCCATCATTTATTATGTCCATGTCATCAGTCAACTTTTGACTTGGCTGATTCAGGACAACCAATTTTTGGACCTGCTGCAAGAAGATTGCCGCAGTTAGCAATAACGGTGGACGATGAGGGTTACCTAATCGCTCGCCAAGGATTTCAAGAACCAGTCGGACCTAGCTTTTGGGAGCGTGGAGCATGAGTAACACAACAGAAGAAAGAAAAACCCCTGCTGCTTATGACTATGTAGATAGCCGCGTTGGGTTTTCTGCTGCCCTTAAAAGAAATTTAAGAAAAGTATTTCCTGATCACTGGTCATTCATGCTTGGTGAAATTGCACTTTATTCTTTCATTATTTTGTTGTTGACCGGAACGTTCTTAACACTTTGGTACAAGCCATCCATGACAGAAGTTATTTACAACGGTTCTTATATTCCCTTAAAAGGAATTCCAATGAGTGAAGCTTACGCTTCAACCTTGGAAATTTCATTTGATGTTCGCGGTGGAATGCTTTTACGTCAAATACATCATTGGGCTGCATTGTTTTTTGTGGCCGCGATGGTTGTGCACTTATTAAGAGTTTTCTTCACTGGTGCTTACAGAAAACCACGTGAATTCAACTGGTTGTTAGGTCTGGGATTATTAACTCTTGGCTTACTGGAAGGTTTTGCTGGCTATTCCCTACCAGATGATCTGCTCTCGGGTATTGGTTTAAGAATTGCTTCAGGCATCGTGCAAGCACTTCCAGTTATTGGTACATGGGCGTTGTATTTCTTATTTGGTGGAGAGTTTCCGGGAACAGATTTTATTCCAAGACTTTACACAATCCACGTACTTCTAGTCCCAGGAATTATTTTGGCACTTGTAACAGCACATTTATTATTAGTTTGGACTCAAAAGCACACTCAATACCCAGGTCCAGGTCGAACTGAAAAAAATGTTGTTGGTTATCCACTGTT
>CALBND010000068.1 GCA_937896305.1 uncultured Actinomycetes bacterium | reverse complement strand
AGTAAATTTGATACTAAATTTCATGATTTAGTGATCAATGCAGCAAATAATCAAACTATTGCAGGATTAGCTTTAGTGACTAGAAGAAAAATTCAAAGGTTTTGGACCAAATCAGCAGCTTATGAAAATAGGTTAGTTACCTGTTCGAAAGAACACGAAGTTTTAGCTAGAGTCATGGCTGCTAAAGACTTTGCTGCTATTGAGCCTGCAGTAATTGCTCACATGGAACACATGCGAACCAGTATTTTGAGAATTTTGGAAATAGCTGCCCCTATTTAAGATAAGTTTGGCTTATGTTCAAACGTAAAGTTAAAAAATTCGAGCTTGAAAAAACTACAGTGGCAGGCCTTGAAGTTATTACTGATTCAATAATTATGCCGACTGCCAGTGATGACTCGGATTTAATTCCAAAACTTTGGGAAGATTTCTGGTCAACTTTTCCAAGATTGGGTTTGAAATCAACTGGTAGAAGCTTCGGGGTAGCAATACCACTTGATCAAGCAACATATCCAGGCAAACTTAAATATTTAGCAGGAGTGGAATTTAGTCGTGGAGTTCCTCCAGGATTAGATTTTAAAACTGTTGTTATTCCTAAAGGAAATTATGTTAAGTACACGCACAAAGGATTGATGGATAATCTTAAACAAAGTTATTTAACTGCCTATACTGATTGGTTTCCCAAACTTGGTCTTGAGATGAGAGATGCCCCGCACTTAGAAGTTTATGATGAAAGATTTGATCCCAACAGTAAAAACTGTGAAATGGATATTTTAATCCCTGTTAAATAAAAAATTCCCAGCAAAAAAAATTGCTGGGAATTTAATTTATTAAATACTTATCCTTGTGCTATCGCGTCAGCAAAACCTTTCAAGACAATCGCTAATGATGTCGCACCAGCATCTTGATGTCCAATTGCTCTATCTCCTAATCGTGATGCACGACCTTTTTGTGGCACCAATTCTTTAGTTGCAATTGCTGCATCAAGAGCACTCTTTGCAGTAGAGGCCAAAGCATCTTCTAGTTTGCCGCCTTTATTAGATAATTCAGTTATGTGATCTACTGCTGGAAAAAATGCATCCAACAAAGTTTTATCACCCAGTTCTGCTTTACCTAATTTTTGGATCGCAATCGCCATTGAGTTATAAACTTTCGCCCAATCTGCTATTTCATTAATTTCAGATTTACCTTGCACAGATTCTGCAGCTGCGGCAAATGCGGCTTCATAAAGCGGCCCAATAGTTGCACCAACTTCATCGGCATAAGCATCTGCAGCAGATTGAAAAGCATCTGCTGGTGTGCAATTTGCTGGCAAGTCTTTGGCTGCTCTAGAAACTGCGCGCATCCCAATAGTCATAGAAACACCATGATCTCCATCGCCAACTTCGCCATCAAGCTCGCATAGATAATCTTTGTTTTCTTCAACTTTTTTAGCAACTAAAACTAAAGCTTTAGCTACTAGCGCTCCATTTACTTGTGCCATGTTTGTTCTCCTTAAACTTTCTTATACATGCAAGTATCAACTTTTGTTTCGTTGATTAATTGATACATTTCGTCATCAAGTCTCATCAAAGAGACAGATGTTCCTTGCATCTCTAGTGCAGTTACTTGGTTACCAACATGTTTAAATTTGATATTTATTTTGTTAGCATCACAAATTTGCTTCACTCTTCTATAAACAACATAAAGTTCTTCAGCTGGAGAACCGCCTAAACCGTTGACCAAAAGGGCAACATCACTTCCCTTGTAGTCTAAGTCAGCCAAAATTGCCTCCATGATTTCATCAATCACAGAATCAATTGGACGAACCTTTACACGTTTAATACCTGGTTCACCATGAATTCCTAAACCAATTTCCATTTCATCATCTGGTAAAGAAAATGTTGGTTTACCATTTGCTGGAACTGTGCAAGATGTTAACCCAACACCAACTGTTCTGGTGTTGTCATTTGCTTTACGTGTTACCGCTACAACTTCATCAAGTGATGCCATTTGTTCAGCTTTAGCTCCTGCTACGTGCCAAACTAAAAACAATCCACCAATACCGCGACGTTTTTGTGCTTCACTTTTTGGTGCAGATAAAACATCGTCATTCAAAACAACTGTTTGAACAGCTATTCCCATTTCACGACACTGATCTTGTGCTTTATCAAAATTGATACAGTCACCTTGGTAATTACCGTAGGTGTACATAACTCCTGCGCCACTATTTACAGCCAAGGTTGCTTCAATTACAGGTTTTGCAGGAGGAGATGCAAACACGTTGCCAAATGCTGCACCGTCTGCCATTCCTTTTCCTACGTAGCCTGCGAAAGCTGGTAAATGTCCTGAACCTCCGCCAACAACTATTCCGACTTTGCCTGGAATCGGTGAATTAACGCGAGCAATTGATCTCTTACCTACTCTTTTAATAATGTGGTCGTTTGCAGCCAAATAGCCTTCAACCATTTCTTCAACCATGTCAAATGGGTCGTTAATTAGTTTTTTCAAAAGATTTAGCTCACCTCTCAATGTCGCTTCCCCAAAGGGAGTAATTAAAAGAATCGTATTACTTCTTGAATTTGGTATACAAGTGCGCCTATGGTTAGGGCAGGCAATAAATAGGAGGCCAGATGGCAAAGAAGACCTTAGGCGTGGCCATGGTGGGTTATGCGTTTATGGGCAAAGCTCATTCGCAGGCTTGGCGAAATGTGGCCCGGGTTTATGACTTACCGGTAGATATAAAAATGGTTGCTGTTTGTGGTCGCAATGAAGCAAACACTCAAGAAGCAGCCGATCGTTTAGGTTGGGATGGAATTGAAACCGACTGGAAAAAATTATTAACTCGTTCAGATATAGACATCATTGATATCTGTACCCCAGGTGATTCACATGCTGAAATAGCAATTGCTGCACTAAATGCTGGCAAACATGTTATTTGTGAAAAACCATTAGCAAACACAGTTGCTGAAGCAGAACTAATGGTTGCTGCTGCAAATGCAAACAAGAATTCAAAAAATATGGTTGCGTTTAATTATCGACGCGTACCAGCTATTGCTTTAGCCAAAAAAATGGTCAGTGATGGAAAACTTGGAACGATATTTCATATTCGTGCCAGATATTTACAAGATTGGATTGTTGATCCTAATTTCCCGTTAGTTTGGAGATTAGAAAAAGATAAAGCTGGATCAGGTGCGTTAGGTGATATCGGTGCACATGCAATTGATACCACCCAATTTGTGACAGGTCAAAAACTAATTGGTGTTTCTGGTTTGACTGAAACATTCATTAAAGAAAGACCTTTACCGGGAGATTATTCTGGATTACAAGCCAGTGCTTCTGGAAATAAAATGGGCAAAGTAACAGTTGATGATGCTGCATTATTTATTGGTAGAACAAACGGTGGTGCTTTAGCAAGTTATGAAGCAACACGTTTTGCTACTGGTAGAAAAAATGATATGGGATTTGAAATCTTTGGTTCAAAGGGATCTTTGAAATTTTCTTTCGAAGATATGAATGAACTTTGGTATTTCGATAATTCTGAAAACGCAGAAACAGCTGGTTTCCAGAGAATATTAGTAACTGAAAGTGTTCATCCTTATATGACCGCTTGGTGGCCACCAGGACACATCATTGGTTACGAACATCCATTCACACATGAGGTTAAAGATTTTGTGGAAAGCATTGCTAATAACACAACTCCTGAACCTTCATTTGCCGATGGTTTACAAGTGCAAAAAGTATTAGATGCAGTAGAAACAAGTTCAGCTAATAAGGGAACTTGGCAAGAAATCAAATAACAGAAAAAAGGAGGAAAGTAAATGTCAAGACCGATTACATTATTTACCGGTCAATGGGCTGATTTGCCATTTGAAGAAATGTGCAAACTGGCTTCACAGTGGGGCTATGACGGTTTGGAAATTGCTTGTTGGGGGGATCACTTAGATGTTGTGCAAGCTGCTGAAAGTGATAAATACCTAAGAGCCAAAAAAGATATGTTGGAGAAATACAACCTTAAGTATTGGGCTATTTCCAATCACTTAGTTGGTCAAGCTGTTTGTGATAATCCAATTGATGAAAGACACAAATCAATATTGCCTTCCCGAGTTTGGGGTAATGGAGATCCTGAAGGTGTGCGTCAACGTGCTGCTGAAGAAATGAAAACCACTGCCATTGCTGCTAAAGCAATGGGCGTTGACACCGTTGTTGGTTTCACTGGTTCCAGCATTTGGCACTACGTTGCAATGTTTCCCCCAGTTACTCCAGAAATGGTTGCAGCAGGTTACAAAGACTTTGCTGATCGTTGGAATCCAATCTTGGATGAATTCGATAAACAAGGTGTGAAGTTTGCACATGAAGTGCATCCTTCAGAAATTGCTTACGACTACTGGACCACAGTTGAAACAATGAAAGCAATTAAGCATCGTCCAGCATTTGGCTTGAATTTTGATCCCAGCCATTTCGTTTGGCAAGATCTTGATCCAGTTAACTTCCTACTTGATTTCAAAGATCGTATTTACCATGTTGATTGCAAAGAATCACGTAAACAATTAAATGGTAGAAACGGTCGCCTAGGTTCACATTTACCTTGGGCAGATCCTCGACGTGGTTGGGATTTCGTATCAACTGGTCATGGACATGTTCCTTGGGAAGATATATTCCGTGGTTTAAATGCCATTGGATACAACGGACCAATTTCAGTTGAATGGGAAGATGCAGGAATGGATCGTTTATTTGGTGGACCAGAAGCTTTGGAATTCATCAAAAAACTTAACTTCACTCCACCAACTTCAGCATTCGATGCTGCATTTAGTTCCAAGAGTTAATTTAAGTTAAATAAAAATGGCCCAGAAAAAAATCTGGGCCATTTTTTATGTTTAAAATTAATCGTTTAACGGTAAGGTTTCAGAAGTTTTCATAAATTCGATGGTGGAATCAAAATCTATTATTCCTGCATCAGAACCTAAACCTGTTGCCACTAAAGAACCGCAAGCACTTCCTAGTCTGGCTGATTCTTCGATTGTCATAGCTTTACTTAGCCCTGTGATAAAGCCACCCGTCCAAGCATCACCACAACCTGTTGTGTCAACTACTGCAACTTTGTAAGCAGGAATTCTAATTCGTAAGCCCTCTTTGTTTTTAATTAAACTTCCTCGTTCACCCATTTTTAACACCACATGTTTAGCGCCCGCATTTAAAAAGAATTCACATATTTCATCGACATCGGTTAAACCTGTGATCATTTGTGCTTCTTCATAATTTGGCATAAAAAAATCAAGGTAGGGCATACTTGGCAAAATCTTTTCTGCCATATTTTCTTGTTTTATTCCTAAAATATCCATTGTGGTGATTGCCTTACCAGTTTTAGCTAGTTGCAATGTTTTAACAGTGTCTTCACCATCAAATTTTGGCATCAAATAAAATCCGCCCAGGTGCACAAAGTCAGCATTCTTAATTACATCTTGGGGTACATCTTCGAAACAAAAAGTTGCATTGGTTCCCATCACGTGCAAAGCAGGTCTTTCCCCATTTGGTCTAATGGGCAACATTGTGCCAGAAGTTTGCACACCTTTTTTTCTTTTCATGTGGGAAGTATCAATGCCGTATCGATTCATAATTCCTAATAAGACATTGCCCATTTCGTCATCACCTGCAGCACCAACAGCAATAACATTGCAACCAAGTTTTGCCATATCAACAGACGTGCCAGCAGCAGTTCCCGCAGCAGTGATTCTTATTTCATCAATCAAAGCAATATTTTGTCCAGGTGGAATTTCTGATACATGTCTTCCTAAGACGTCAAGAATATGAACGCCAGCAGAAACTATTTTAGGCATCTTTCCCCCATTTAGAGCTCAGTTGATTTTTCTGGTTCAGGTGATGCTTCATCATCGGCCAATCCTAGAACCGGATCATCAGATCTTTTTCTGGCCCTTCTTTTATCATTTAACCAAGCAATTCCTGTTGCAATGGCAATTAACAATAAAACAGGCCCAGCCAGTAAAGACATATTTACAGGATCCCCAGTTGGTGTGGCA
>CALBND010000067.1 GCA_937896305.1 uncultured Actinomycetes bacterium | reverse complement strand
AATCTGGGGAACCAATATTTACTACCAGTATTCTCACAACTGAATTTGTATTGTTAACTCCATTATGGGGTGTATCTAGTCCTTCCATAATTGCCTCACCTTTTTTATAAGTTTTTGTTTCATCAACTCCATTTACTGAATAAGTAACATCAACAGTTCCTTCCAAAATGTAGGCATACATTGGAGCTTCATGTAAATGCAAACCAGTTTCTACTCCAGGTGGCAAAGTGATAACACTGGAAGTAACTTCAGGATTATTTGTTACTGGGTAATTAAAATTTTTACCTAAAACTGTCACATTTGTTTTATCTAATAATAGTTGGGAACTTATTTCGCCTTTTTCATTATTTGCACAACCTGCACTCAATAAAACAGCACTTAAAGCAAAAGCTAAGAATAAACGATTGGTTGTTTTATTTGAGGAGGGCTTTGTCATAACCTGAACTTTAGTACAACGGGAGTCAGTTCTAGTTGCAGGCCTAGTGTAAGTACTTGGAACAGTTTTGGTTCCTGGAGGAAGTTATTCAACTTACTTTTTCCCTATTTTGTTTTAGGCAGGCTAAAAATTAGGGTTATCTATTTAGATGCGTGAATAGATAGTTAAAAAATAATATATTAAAAGTTAGATACCTGATCAAACCAATACTAATTTTATAATTTGTTACAAAATTAAATTACGTAGGCCATCAAGAGCTGCTTGAGGGTCTTTTTCGTAGTAAACACTAGATCCAACAACAAAAAAATCTGCCCCTGCTTCTAGCGTAGTTTTAAGAGTTTTTAAACCAATTCCACCATCAACTTGCAACCAAATATCTAAATTAGTTTCATCAATCTCTTTACGAGCTTCTTTTATTTTTTCTACTTGACTAACAAGAAAACCTTGACCGCTAGACCCTGGAGATACGGTCATAATTAGTATCATATCAATTTTATTTAAATACTGTTTGATTTCACTAAAATCAGTTTCTGGTTTAATTGCAATTCCAACTCGCTTTTTATTCGATTTAATAATGTCAATGCACTCTTCAATTTTATTTGTTGCCTCAGCATGAAACGTTAAAGAATCTGCACCAGCTTCAATAAAAGTTTTCAAAAAATTCTCTGGGTTCTCTATCATCAAATGTGCATCGATAGGTGCTTGCTTTAAGTCTGCAACAGATTTTAAGGCTGCTGCACTAAATCCCATATTCGGAGCAAAATGATTATCCATAACATCAACGTGAAACCAATCAGCATTAGGTACACGTCTAACTTCTTCTGCAATATTTCCTTGGTCAGCTGCCAAAATACTTGGCGCAAATTTGTATTTTTTGTTCAGAATTGTATTCAGAATTAAAGTCCTTCAGCAACTGATTTATTTAAGAGTATTTCACTTTTATTAAAATCGTTATTTGATTCAACGTTCACTGAAGATTTACCAAAAGCTTTATAAATTGCATTGATTAAACTTCTTTTGCCTATCCCGTAAAAATTGAATAAATAGTCTTGAGTTCCACCATGGGTGAAGGTGTCGGCTATACCAATTGGCATTAATTTAGGACCAGGATTTTGGGCAAGATAAAGGGCAACAGCTTTTGCTAAGCCGCTAGAAATTAGGTGATTCTCATAAGTTATTACAATTTTTGCTTTCTTTAGTCTTTCAAATAAATTTTTATCACCAAACGGTTTTAGAGTATTGATACAAATCAAACCTAATTCTGGAAATTCATTTCTAAGTGTTTCAACTTCATTGAAAGCTATTTCAACCATAGATCCTGTAGCCAGCACGACAACTTGTTCTCCTGGAAAAATATCTCTAGACTGACCCACAATTAATGGTTCCTTAAATAATTTAGGAACCTCACCCCTTAGTCCTCGGGCATAAATGGGTCCTGGAATATCTTTTATTGCATCTAAAATTGTGCTCATATCTGTTGCGTCGGCAGCTTCTAAAACTGTCATGTTGGGCAGCTGAGTCATTAAGCCCAAATCATCTATTGCTTGGTGAGTTACTCCTCCAGGAGTTGTTAAACCTGGTAAGAAACCAAACAATCTAACTTTTTTTGCGGGATAAGCGATGGTTAATGCAATTTGTTCATACGGTCTTCTGGTGGCGAAAACGGCAAAGCTTGGATAAAGAGGGTACAAACCTTCGTCACTTAACCCAGACAAAGTTGCAATTAAAGCTTGTTCAGCCATACCAGCAGAAATATGTCTATCGGGAAATGATTGGGCGAATAGATCAGCTTCACAACTTGCCGTTAAATCGTTAGTAACGACAACTAGTTTTTCGTTGGCACTGCCATGAGATTTTAAGGCCTGAGCAAAAGGTTTACTAACGACCTCTTTCATAAGACTGCCAATTCTTTAGTAAGAATTTCTTTCTCTATTTCGGTTAATCTAATAAAATGTAGTTTGTTATTTTCCCAACGATCTAGTAAGAAACTAAACCCAGTCCAAGGTTTAGTTCTGGCTAAAATAACTGAAAGTGAATCATCCTGTAGTGCAGATTTACAAGCTAAATTAATTTCTTCCAAATTATGGCCATCAATATCATAAACTTCACAACCAAAAGCCCTAAGTTTATCTTCAATAGCCCCTAGAGGCATAACATTGTTCATCTGACCGTCAACCTGCATCCCGTTGTTATCTATAACAATTTTTAAATTAGATAATTTCATAGCTTTTGCTAATTGCAAGGCTTCCCATGTAGCACCTTCTTGTAATTCGCCATCACTTAGAAAAACCCAAATAAATCCAGGTTTATTAAGTTTTTGTCTAGCAATAGCTCTTCCCACGCAAACTGAAAGTGCTGTGGCAAGAGAACCGCTAGAAACAACCATTCCTGGAGAATGTTCGGCACCAATCATTTCTAGGAGTTGACCATCTTTACTACATTTAATTAATGCTTGCTCGTCCATTCGTCCAGTTGCAACCAATGCTGAATACATAGCAGTTGCATAGTGAGCAGGAGAAATCACTAATAAATCTGGGCCATTTCCTAACCAAGATTCACCTCTTGTCCCAGGAGCACCTGGTTTTGGAACGCCAATAAATTCTGAAGGCATAAAAGGTCCTGTAGATTTACCCAGATCCAAAACATCATTAAATAAAGTAGAAAGAATTTCTGCAGATCCACATGCTTGTGCTAAATATCCACCATTTGCTCTAATGGTCCATCGAGCTGTATGTTTCCGTATTTCATTAGCGACATCTTTGGTTTGCATCATAATTATTTAGATTCTCGAACCCGTAAAATCCAAAGGGAAATCCTTAATTACACCAAAAACGAGAGCTTCTAAATTCTCAAGATCGTTAAGTGAAAATGTTTCTATTCCTGAATGTGTATAACGAGTTGGCCATGCTAAATCAACGCACGGAATTCCATTGTCGACAAACTGCACATAAGAAGCGTCTGTAAGCATTCCCACACTGGCATGTCTTTGCAAATTCATTTTCAATTTTGTTGCGCTACCTTCTACAATTTTTACCATTTTTGGGTGTGGAATTAAACCATTTAAAGTACCTCTACCGTGAAAAGTGTAAAGACCAAGAATTGGTCCTTTATCTAAAGCGAGTTCGTTAACTCCCTGCATATCTGGAGTATCTGTGGCAACCGCTAAATCAATAGAAATTGCTGCGTTTGGTTTGATTTGTTGAGCAGCAACTTGAGCTCCTCTTACATTAAATTCTTCCTGCACACTTCCTACAAGGTAAATATTTACATCTGGTTTGTTGGTAGAGAGGCGTTCAGCCAGCTTTACTAAGACAGCACAACCCGCGCGATCATCAACACTAGTTGCCGCAATTCGATTATTAGCTAATTTAGTAAATCTCGGTTCATAAAATGCAGGAGATCCAACTTCAACACCAAGCTCTAGGGCATCAGCCTTACTTTTAGCCCCAATATCTACATACATATCTTCAATCTTTGCCACCACGTATTTTTTATCATCGGGTGTTAAATGATGAGAGATTGTGCCGATAACTCCGCTTATAATTTGATCTGATTTAGTTTTTATTTGAATTGTGGCACCAGCAAGTATTCTTTCTGGTACTCCACCTAGTCGGACAATTCTTAAGAAGCCTTCCTCAGAAATTGACTTTACAAACATTCCTATTTGGTCAGTATGAGCAAATATCATAACTTTAGGAGCAGTTGTTGATTTACCTTTGATCAAAGCAATTATGTTGCCTAAATTATCTACAGAAACCTCATCAGCAAATTTCTTTAAATCGTCGCTCAAGGATTTAATCATTAATTCTTCGTGCCCAGAAATGGCAGGTGTTAAACAGTATTTTTCAACATACTCTGCTAATTTCATTCAGTTCGATTCTTTCTAAAAATTTCAACTTTTTCCATGAATTGTTTTACACGAGCAGGATCGACTGGATTAAAAGTTTTACCATCAACTTTTAAGCTACTTCCAATAATAACTCCATCAGCTATTTGCAACGTTTTTTCAATGTTTTCAATTTTTACACCTGTATTTGCAAAAACAGGGGCACTATTACTTCTAGTTTTGGCTTCCTGTAAATCCTTAACATTAAATTCTTCACCAGCTACTGGACCTGAAACTAATAGGGCATCAAAACCAAAGTACGAAGCTGCTTGTGCTCTTTGAGCTACTGTTCTATCTGCTAAAGCAGTCGCGAATTCTGGGACAATATTGGTTAAAAGCGCAATGTGTTCCGCTCTCAATCGAGTTCTAGTTTGCACAATAGCGGCAGGATCTGGTTGCAGTATTCCCATTTCACTTGCAAAAGACCCACACATAACTTCTCTTACAAAACTTGCGCCAGTGGAGGCTGCCACTGCGATTGAAGCAATCGGATCCCAAAGCAGATTTACCCCATAAGGCTTGTCCATCTTCGATTTCATTTCACCAATAAAATAAGCAGCCCACGATCCAACTTCTTGGGCGACTTTTGTCGTATAAGGCAAGTCGCTTTCGTTACAAAAAAGTAATCCATCAATACCGCCTGCAAGTAATGCTTCAACATCTTTTTCAACATTTTTCACGAGTTTTTCTAGAGGGGCTTGATTAAATGATTGGGGTTGACCGGGGGATGCGGGTAAATGAACCATGCCAATTACAGGCTTCTTGTCGCCAAAGATTGTTTGCAAACGTGTCTTATTAGGCATTGTTGAACCGACTCCCTGTAGGAACAAAATATTACACCAAAAGTGTTATTTGATGTTAGGGGGTTCGACAATTATTTTGCGACTAGAACCTCACATAGGTCTTTGCATTCAGCAAGATAAGCCTCTTGAGCATCGCTGGTGGTAATGATTTCATCAACCTTGAATAAGGGACAAACCGCATAATTTGCTTTAACTCCAACTTTGGAAATATCTGCCAAAACCAGAACTTTTGCAGATTGAGCTACCATCAAACTACTTAATTGAGCAATTTCAATATTGATATCGGTGATTCCCACATCTTTGGCAACCCCTCTGGTCCCGATAATTGCCTTTGATGCAAAAAATCTTTTTATATTTTCCTGTGCAATATAACCAGTTTGGGCAATGTCATCAGTAGCAATTTCTCCACCAGTGCTTATAACTTTAAACCCTTTAGCAGCGAGAAAAGAAGCATGTGGAATTGAAGCAGTGATCACAGTTAAATTTAAGTCAGGATTTAAATACTGCACAAATTGAGCAGTAGTTGACCCTGGTCCAATAAAAATAACTTCACCAGGTTCAATCAAACTTGCGGCATATTTTCCAATCATTGTTTTAGCTTCACCTTGATCGTCTGCCCTTGGGCTTAGTAAGATGTCGATTGATCTAACAATTTGGGCATACGCCCCGCCCCTTGTTAATTTTAAATATCCTTGTTTCTCTAACTCTCTAACATCTCTTCTTACTGTCATAACAGAAACATTTAATTCTTTAGCTAAAGTCATAAAATCAATTGCTTCTTCAACGGATACTTTTTCAATAATTTTTTGATGGCGTTCAATAGAAAGTAAACGGTGAATCATTTTAAAATAAACCTTTCAAATAATTGTTAGTCAAGATGGATCAAAACTTGATTTTGGGCCAGAATCATTTTCAATTGGAGTGGCGATATAAGTTATGTTCTCTTCAACTAACTCCGGAACTGCACTCAAAAAACTCTGGACATGAATTGAATTGACATGATCGTTAAAAGCAGCTTCAGAAGAATAAACACCAACTAAAAGAAAGTGACCTAGATTTTCATCAATAAGATTAATCAGATATTTTTCAACACCCAATTCTTTTCTTGAAGCATTTGCTGTTTTCAAGATCCATTCACGCAAAACCTCTTTGGAGCCAGGTTTGGCAAAAAAAGTTGCCACAACCAATTTTTTATCCATTTGAACTCCACACCCGTATTCAGTGAACGTCATACTAGTTCATCGCTCTGAGATATTTGTAACAAGATGTTAATTATTCACTGATATTTACAAAGAATAACAATCTTTGACCGATTGGTACCTTTTTATTAGAGGTTAGGTTGCTAAAATCTTCATATTTCAGAGAATTACCAAAAAATAACAAAGAATATTCCCTTTATAACATTTAGGAAACATTTTCTTGATAAGTATTGATATTTTGGAATTGTGAGGATAAATTCACTACATGTCCAAAAAAGCGCTGAAAATGTCTTTATGTTGAAGACCTTATTCGGAAAGGCTGCCGAATGAAGTTAGTCGCTGGTGTTGATTCATCGACCCAATCCTGCAAAGTTGAAATTAGAGAACAAGTAAGCGGAAAATTAATCTCTATGGGAAGTGCACCTCATGAACTTACATTTCCACCTAAAAGTGAGCAGGACCCAGATCTCTGGTGGGAAGCTTTTTTGATCGCATTTGAGAAAGCCACATCAAATGAAAAAGTAAATAAAAGTTCAATAGAAGCAATTGCGGTAACAGCACAATGTCATGGGATGGTTACTTTAGATGACGAATTAAAAGTTGTTCGCCCAGCGAAGTTATGGAATGACACACAATCTGCAACGCAGTCCCAAGAATTAGTTGAAAAATATGGTCAAGACTATTGGATAAACGAAGTAGGATCATTAATTGGACCATCTTTTACAATTACCAAAGTTTCTTGGCTGAAAGAAAATGAACCTGAAAACTTTAAAAAAGTTAAAAAGTTTTGTTTACCTCATGATTTTTTTACGGCACGTTTAAGTAACCGACTTGTCACCGACAGAGCTGGTGCAACTTGTACAGGTTACTACTCTATAAAAGAAGGTCAATGGATATATGAAATTTTAGAAAATATTGATAATACGAAAGATTGGACTTTGGCTCTTCCTGAAGTATTAGGACCTGAAACTAAAGTTTCAAATATTTCCCCTGCTGTGGCAAAAGAATTAGGAGTCAAAAATGAAGTTGTCATTGGTCCAGGAACTGGGGATCAAATGGCATCGTGCATTGGTTTAGGCACACGGGAAGGCGATTTTGTTTTCTCAATTGGAACATCTGCAGTTATTTTTACAGTTTCAAGTAAACCTGTTTTTGATCAAACAGGCATTGTTAATGGAATGGCTGATTCTAGTGGCAACTACATGCCTGTGATGGTTGGTTTAAACGGAACCAAAGTTACTGATTGGGCTAGCAAAATTATGAATTGTTCAATTGAGGAACTTGGTGATTTAGCCCTAGCTGCAGAAATCGATGAAACCTCGGCGGTGATGGCTGCTTTTTTTGATGGTGAAAGAACTCCAAATCTACCTTACGCAACTGGAACGATTGCTGGACTTAACTCTTTAACAGATCGAAATAAATTTGCAAGATCCATATTCGACGGCGTGCTAATACCACTTGTTAAGAATTATAAATTTTTAACAAATTTGGTCCAGAAATCAAATGGACGAATCATTTTAACTGGAGGAGCTTCAAAGAGTAAGGCGTATCGCCAAATCTTGTCTGACCTATTACAAAAAGATGTTTATCTACTTGACGTTGAAGAGTCTTCTGCCAGAGGAGCTTGTATCCAAGCAGCAGCAATTGCGCAAAACACAACTGTTTCTAGGGTAATTGAACAATGGCAACCCGATGTTGTTCAAATTGTTTCTCCTAGAAAACATCAAGACTTAAGTAGTTATTTTGAAAGATATGAAGACTGCGCAAATTGGCGTGGTTTAGACAGAAAAAAGGTGAAATCTTGAAAATTAAAAAAGTATCAATCCCTCAAGAAGCTGGAATATTTCTTGTCTTCTTTGTTATGGTTCTAATATTTTCGGTTCTTTCTGAAAATTTCTTTACAATCACTAATGCAAGCGTTTTGTTACTAAATGGAGCAATTATTGCACTTATAGCTTTAGGGCAAACTTTCGTCTTGTTAACAGGTGGTATCGATCTTTCGACAGGTGCAAATGTGGCGATGTGTGGAATTATTGCAACTGTATTAATGCGATCAGGTTTACCGTGGTGGGTTGCGGCAATAGGGGCAGCACTTTGTGGAAGTTTTCTTGGAGTTTTAAATGGATTAATAATTCATTATGTGGGGATTCCACCATTTATCGTAACTTTCGCAGCAATGGGTGTGGCTTCCTCGATTCCGATGATTATCACCCGTGCCGAATCAATTCAGATCACTCAAGAAAAATTTGCTTGGATTGGACAAGGACATGTGCTCGGATTTCCTGTTCCAGTAATCCTGGTAATAATTGCCGCCATTATTTCATCAATTTTGTTAAAAAATACAGTTTTAGGAACACATATTTATGCACTCGGTGGAAATAAATTAGCTGCAAGACTTTCAGGAATAAATGTTATGCGCACCACTGTGTTTGTTTACGCTTTTAGTGGATTTCTAGCAGGAGTTGCTGGAGTCATTGCAACTTCACGACTAAACGTGGGATATCCCCAAACAGGAACTGGCAATCAGCTTTTTTATTCGATTGCCGCTGCAGTTGTTGGAGGAGTAAGCCTTTTTGGTGGTATCGGAACCATCAGGGGCGCAATTGCGGGAGTTCTCTTAATTTCCACTATCAGTAATGGCATGAATGTTGTAAATGTAAGTAGTTACTGGCAACCACTTGTGATTGGTTTGATAATTCTTGGTGGAGTAAGTATTGATAGCAAAAGATCATCAAAAAGAGATGGTGCCAAATCTAAACCACGCGGCAAACCACAAATTTTAAGTCGAACAAAAAAATAGATCTAGCAGGAAATAAATCCTCTAGAAATGAAGGGAGAAACAAATTATGACCAAAGTAATTCCTGGTTATAAAGTAATGGCACTGATGATTGCCTCAAGTGCTTTAGTGCTTGGTGCTTGTTCATCTACTACTGAAACTGAAGCCGCAGCTGGAGACTCTGCAGCAACAGCAAGCGTGAGAGAAGGATTGCCTGAAAACTGCAGCACAGCAACACCAAAAATTGGTGTAGCTTTGCCAAATTTGAGCAACCCTTACTACGTAGAAATGAAAAAAGGTGTTGAAACAGCATCAGCAGCAAATGGCTTCGAAGCAATTATTTCAATTGCTGATGACGACATTGCACAACAACAAAGTCAAATCGACTCCTTTATTCAAGCAGGAGTTTGTGCTGTTTACCTAAACGCAATTGGTTCTGAACCAGGAACCGGTTTCGCGGTTAGCTTGTCAAAAGCTGGAATTCCAGTTTTTGCTGTAAACGTATTCGTTGACATGGCAGCTGTGGAAGCAGCCGGAGGTTCAGTAATTCAGAACCTTGGTGCTGATCAAGCAGGCGGAGGAACACTAAGTGGTGAACAAGCATTAGCCAACTTAGGTGCAGATGCAAAAATCATTGCAGGAATTGTGGGCGTTCCAAGTAACGTAACTACAAATCTTCGCGATGCTGCATTCACCGCAGCTTTGGAAAAGAATCCAAATGCGAAAGTTGTTCAAACTGTAGATCATGAAGTAAAGCCTGACGTTGCTCAAAAAGTAACTGCAGAAATGCTTCAAGGTAATCCAGGAATGAACGTTATTTTTGCTGATACCGGTCCAGGTGTAGTTGGCGCATTACTAGCAATCAAGCAATTGAAACTTGAAGACACAGTTCAATTGTATGGTTTCTGTGCTGACAAAACCAAAATCGAGAAGCCATATATGGGTTGCGTTGGTCAAGCACCAAATCAATACGGCCAATTGACAATCGAAGAAATCAAGAAATATATATCTGGAACAGATGTGGACAAAGAAGTTCTAGTCCCAACGCCAACATTTAATATTGGCGACGAAGTTCCAAGCGATATTATCGGTTAATTCGATAATTTAGGAAAATGAGATGACTGGGAGTGATCAATTGACTAATTCAAATATAAATTGGTCACTCTCAGTCGATCATTTGACAATGAAGTTTGGAAGTTCAAAGGCTTTAGATGATATTTCAATTAAATTTAATGCCGGAGAAATTCATGGCGTAGTAGGTCATAATGGAGCGGGTAAATCTACACTTTTACAAATACTTTCAGGAGCCCTATCCCCAACTAATGGTGAACTAATCATGGGAGAGCAAAAACTAGAATTTGAAGAGCCTAGTGAGGCACTAATCGCAGGCATAGCTTGTGTATACCAAGAACTTTCATTACCGATGAATTTACCAGTCTATCAATGCATGTTTCTAGGTCACGAGATTACTTCAGGAATATTTACAAATAAAAAGAAAATGAAAGAAGATTCTAAAAAACTTTGTGCACTTGTAGGTCTAGATATAGACGTAAACGTAATTCTTGGCACATTGTCTGTGGCACAAAGACAACTTTTAGAAATAGCCACTGCTCTTGGTCGCGATACTAAAGTTCTCTTACTTGATGAACCCACAACAGCATTGGAACCAAACCAAGTTGAAATTCTATTCGAAATTATTAGAAAATTAGCAAGAGAACAGAATTTAACAGTTTTACTCGTAGATCATAAACTTGATGAGATATTATCCGTGTGTGATCGGGTCTCTGCTTTGGCTGACGGAAAAGTTA
>CALBND010000066.1 GCA_937896305.1 uncultured Actinomycetes bacterium | reverse complement strand
TGGAATATTGCAGTTTCTTTTATAGGCAAAAAAGGTGAAACCGAAGCACACTGGGCATATGATCCAGATGTTTCAACCATTGCCCCACTTGATGATGTTGCACGTTGGTTATTAGATGTAAACACTGAAACTCCACATCAACAAACTGTTGAACATGTGGCACCAAAACTTGTAAGTGTGCCAACAATTGAAGAAGAAGTTGTTGAAGCAGAATTGCCAACCTGGGTCACTCCCGCCGGAGTACAAGCAGATATTTCTGACACCAATCCAATTCCAAAAGCTGCACCTGTTGTGGAACAAAAAATTGTTTCTGCACCCGTAGTGCCAAGAGTTAGCACCCCAATTGTGGCAACAATTGTGGAGGAGATAATTGTTGAAAGAGTAGAAATAGTTGAAGAAATAAAAGTTGAACAAGTTGCAGAAATTGAAGAAATTGAAGTGCCAATTGCTGTTAACCAATCTCCTAAAATTGCAAAATCCAAGAGAGCATCTATTCCAAGTTGGGATGAAATCCTCTTTGGATCCAAGGGTGGCAAATAGTTAGCGGTGTGGCAGCACCAAATTGTCCATAATTACAGGCATGATTTAAAACACGTTCCCAAATAAATTCTGAGGTTAATTTAGTGGCATCACGCAAATCCGATACCCCAACACTTCCCCTACATCCTGAACGAATAATTGATATTGATGTTTCAACTGAAATGCGTGGATCGTTTTTGGAATACGCCTATTCCGTTATTTATTCAAGAGCCCTTCCTGATGCCAGAGATGGTTTAAAACCAGTTCAACGACGCATTTTGTATCAGATGAATGAAATGGGTTTAAGGCCTGAACGAGGACATGTAAAAAGTGCACGTGTAGTTGGTGAAGTAATGGGTCGTTTGCATCCCCATGGAGATGGCGCAATTTATGACGCTCTAGTACGTATGGCTCAACCATTTTCTTTGCGTTTGCCCTTAATTGATGGCCAAGGAAACTTTGGTTCTCTAGATGATGGTCCAGCTGCAATGCGTTACACCGAATGCAAACTAAAACCTGCAGCACTTGGTTTAACTGCTTCTATTGATGAAGATGTTGTTGATTTCAAATCAAATTATGATGGTCGAGAAATTGAACCAGAAGTTCTGCCAGCTGCCTTTCCAAACTTATTAGTAAATGGTGCATCAGGAATTGCAGTAGGTATGGCTACAAATATGCCTCCCCATAATTTGGGAGAAATAATCACAGCCCTGCTAGCCCTTATTGATAATCCTGAAATTAAACCAAAAGAGTTAATGAAAATAGTTCCTGGGCCAGATCTTCCTGGTGGGGGCAGAATTTTGGTTGACGATGGAATTAAAGATGCTTACCTAACGGGTAAGGGATCTTTTAGAATGCGTGCCACTGTCGAAGTAGAAAAAGTTAAAGCTAAAAAACAAGGTTTGATTATCACCGAATTACCATATAACATCGGTGCTGAAAAAATTACTGAAAGAATGAAGTCTCTAATTGAAGGTAAAAAATTGCAAGGCATTTCAAGAGTTATTGATTTAACTGATGGAGAAAAAGGCTTAAGACTGGTAATTGAAATCAAAAATGGTCATGAACCTGAAAAAGTTTTAGCCGATCTTTACAGAACTACCCCAATGGAAGAGTCCTTTGCCATCAACAATGTAGCCCTTGTGGAGGGTCGTCCCCGCACTTTAAGCCTGAAAGAATTGTTGGAAGTCTATTTAGAACATCGAATTGATGTTGTAAAACGCAGAAGTAAATTCAGATTAGATAAAGCAACTGACAGACTTCACTTAGTTGAAGGTCTATTACTTGCCATAGTTGATATTGATAAAGTAATCAAAATTATTCGCTCCAGTGATGATGTTGCTGAGGCTAAGGCTGGGTTGATGAAAGGATTCAAACTTTCTGAAATCCAAACTAATTACATACTTGAAATGCCGTTACGAAGATTAACTAAGACTTCAAAAATTGAATTACAAACAGAACAAAAACAACTCTTGGAAACAATTGCTCAACTAAAATCAGTTCTTGCCAGCTCTAAAAAACTTCGTCAAACTGTAGCTGATGAATTAAGTTTGGTATCCAAGCACTTTGC
>CALBND010000065.1 GCA_937896305.1 uncultured Actinomycetes bacterium | reverse complement strand
CATGAGAAGTTAAAACTGCTGCAACCGTGCACCCGGCTGCTTTACCCGCTTGCACTCCAGCTGGAGCATCTTCAATAACCCAACATTGATTCGGATTTAATCCAATTCTTTTCGCACCCAAAACAAATGGTTCTGGATGAGGTTTTCCTAAAGTGACGTCATTGAAAGTCACAGAATGACTTGGCATCGGAATTTTTGCTGCCTCGATTCTGGATAAAGCTAAAGGTAATGTGCACGAAGTCACAATCGTCCATGGGATTTGCTGATTAGTTAATTCAGCGAGTAATTCAATTGCTCCAGGTATCGCTTCTACCCCTGAGGTATCACTTGATTCTAAATATTCAATTCTGTTAATCCAATTAACTATTTCCTCTTCCTCACGATCTGCTAAAAGCATTCTTAAAGATTGCTCAGCAGGAACTCCGTGAAGTCCTATCATTTTTGCCAAGGGAATATTTGCTTCACTAGCTAATTTAATCCAAGCTCTCTCAACTGCTGGTTTGGAATTAACTAAAGTTCCATCGAGGTCAAACAGAAATCCAACGTTTCTCATTCCTAAAGCATAGAGCCATAAGCTGTGCTAGGTTTAAATTGCTTGGTTTTTAAACCTAAAGGAATATCTTGCTAGTAAAAGCAGCTCTCGATGGTCAATTAAATAATTGGCTTGATGTTTTTGGCCCGTTCTTTTTTTATCTAGTTGTTTGGACCTTGGTTTTTGTTGGCACTGGTTTTTTCGTAGGAGCCTTTGTTCCCTTTGTCACCGGAGACTCTTTACTTTTTGCAGCGGGATTAATTGCCTCAACTTCTCAAAATATAAATATTGCAATTCTTGTTGCCGGAGTCGGGTTGGCTGCTTTTTTTGGAGATCAAGTTGGTTTTATTATTGCCCGTCATCTTGGCAGACCATATCTAGATAAACGTGGTGGAATTAAAACCCAAAAAGCTATTAAAAGAACTGAAATCTTTTACCAAAAATATGGATGGTGGGCAGTGGTGGTAGCCCGATATATGCCTTGGGCGCGTGTATTAATTCCAGCAGTAGCAGGCATCGGAAGAATGAATTATTATAAATTCCTATCAAGTAATTTAACTGGTGCAATTACCTGGGGAATTGGAATAACTTTGACAGGTTATTACGCTGCGACCATACCGGCCGTTAAAACAGGTGCCTATGCAATTGCCACATTTTTTATAGTTGGCTCAATTGTGGTTGGATTTAGAACCTGGTTAAGTGATAGAAAATCATAAAATAAATGAATAATTGGGTTTTAGCATCAGGTGGTAATGAATTTCATATCGAGTACCAAGAAGCAGACTTGGCTGCCTTAAATAAACGAAAAGACAAAAATCAGCCATTACTCATCGTGGTAACAGCCCCTCACCCAACGCAAGAACTAGCATATAAATTGGCTAAAAAATATTTTAACAATATGGATATCGATACCGAAATGAGTAATATTTTAAGTAAAGATGATTTAAATGATAAAAATATTAATCAATTATTAGATTATTCTGCGATTTATTTTGCAGGAGGAACCCCCTCTAGATTAACCAGTTGTTTTATTGACACAAAAGCCGAAAGTGCATTACAAAAAGCTATTGAAAATGAAGTTGTTTTCATGGGTTCTAGTGCCGGGGCAATGTTTTTTGGTAAAGAAGTTGTAATGCCTAATGGCGAAAGCCTTGGCCGAGGATTAAACATTCTAGAAAATTGCATAGCCTTAGCCCACTTTTCTGGCACCTGGCCACAATGGTCGACTGGATATCAGGACCGAGGATTTAAAATAATTGGCTTAGGCGAAGGTGGATCATTTTTAACAAACCCTCAGCTAAATGAAAATAGTCAAGAATTTGGCAGCGTTGAAGTAAAAATATAGATTCTTAAGCTTTGTGAGTGTGTCTCACCCACCAAGACCTCAGTTTCATGAAACCCTTTCCTCTAATACTTGGCTAGCAAGTACTAACGGGGAGGGTCACAAAAAAACGATGAAAACTCTGAATGCTTATTTTCTAATAACTGAAAGAAAATCAAGTATCGCTCAAGAAGTTCGTGGTGGATTAGTTACATTCCTAACCATGGCTTACATAGTTGTACTTAATCCATTAATTTTGGGATTTACTCAAGATGTTAATGGACAATTTTTAGGTGGAAATGATTCACCCAACTTGCCAGCAATTGCAGCAACTACTGCACTAGTTGCAGGAGTTTTAACTATTGCAATGGGCACTTTTGCAAACTTTCCATTAGCACTTGCGACAGGACTTGGGATCAACGCATTTGCAGCAAGACTTGCTGCAGGCTACATGCCCTGGAATCAAGTTATGGGCTTAATCGTTCTAGAAGGTTTAATTATCACAATTCTAGTTTTAACTGGTTTTCGTGTTGCAGTATTTAAAGCAGTTCCAACTCAATTAAAAATTGCGATTTCTGTTGGAATTGGCTTATTTATTGCCCTAATTGGTTTAGTTGATTCTGGATTTGTGCGCCGTACCGGATCTGGTCCCGTTCCAGTTGAACTTGGATCTGGGGGAAATCTTGTTGGTTGGCCAGTAATTGTGTTCATTTTTGGATTGATTTTGATTTCAATTCTTTATGCACGTAAAACTAAAGGGGCAATTTTAATTGGAGTAATTTCTGCAACAGTGCTTGCAGTTATTCTTGAATCAATCTATAAAATTGGACCTCTATTTACTGCTCCAGATAAAGTAAATCCAAGTGGTTGGAACCTAAATGTTCCAGCTTTTCCTTCATCAATTATCGCTTCTCCAGATTTTGGTTTAATCGGTAAATTTGATTTGTTTGGGGGTTTTGCAACTGCAGGTGTGTTAACTGCAGGTTTACTTGTTTTCACTCTTCTGATCACAGACTTCTTTGACACCATGGGCACAATGACAGCTATTGGTTCAGAAGCAGGATTGGTTGACAGTGATGGAAATATCGTTAACGCAGATCGCATCTTGTTTGTGGATTCAATTGCTGCAATGGCTGGTGGTGCAAGTGGTATTTCATCAAACACTTCTTACATCGAATCAGCTTCAGGTGTTGGCGAAGGTGCCAGGACTGGTTTAGCAAGTGTGGTTACTGGAATTGCATTCTTGTTAACTACTTTTCTATCCCCTGTTGTAGCAATAGTTCCTTACGAAGCTGCTACACCTGCATTGATCATTGTTGGTTTCTTGATGATGACTCAAATCAAAGATATTAATTGGTCTGATGTCACAATTGCCTTACCTGCATTCTTGACAATCGTCTTGATGCCATTTACCTATTCCATTGCAGTAGGAATTGGTGCAGGGTTTGTGACTCATGTAATTTTGAAAGTTGCAACAGGAAAAGCAAAATCAATTCACCCCTTACTTTGGGTAGTTGCTGGCGCTTTTGTGATTTATTTTGCAACTTCTCCAATTAATCAACTTTTTAGTTAATTAATAAATTAAATATTGGTGGGAACAGTTGAAAATCTGATCCCACCAATTATTGTTTAATAACGGATATTTACTCACAAAATTGAAGACCTTGTAGTCCAAATTCTGCTCAGTAGTAACCTAACCACGTGAGCCAAGATCCATATGAATTAGCCAAATTAGCTGCTGTCAAGTTAGCAGAATTAACAAAAATTGAAAAACATGATGTGTTAGTTGTCTTGGGATCAGGCTGGACACCAGCAGCAGATGTTTTAGGTAATGGTGAAAACGAAATTGTTGTAACAGATTTACCAGGTTTTAGTGCACCTGCAGTTGCTGGACATGCAGGAAAGCTAAGAAGTGTAAAAGTTGGAAACTCTCGAACTCTTATCCAAATGGGTAGAACTCATTACTATGAAGGAAAAGGTGTTCCAGCAGTAGTTCATTCTGTTCGAACTGCAATTGCTAGCGGAGTGAAAACAATAATTTTAACTAATGCATGTGGTGGACTTAAACTTGAATGGAAACCTGGTACCCCAGTTTTAATTAAAGATCACATTAATTTAACAGGTTCAACCCCATTAGTAGGAGCTAGATTTTTAGATGTAAGTGAAGTTTATTCGAAAAGATTAAGAAATATTGCTAAAGATATAGACAACTCTCTTGATGAAGGTGTTTATGTTCAGTTCCACGGTCCCCAATATGAGACTCCCGCTGAAGTAAGAATGGCAATTAATTTAGGTGGAGACATGGTTGGCATGTCAACGGCACTAGAAGCTATTGCTGCCCGAGAAGGAAACTGTGAAGTTTTAGGTATTTCCCTTGTCACAAATCCTGGAGCAGGATTAACCAATGAAAAATTAAATCATGAAGAAGTATTAGAAGCAGGACTTGCCGCTGCATCTAGAATGGGTGATCTGCTCAAAAAAGTTATTGAAAGACTTTAATGAACGATATTCTAAAAATTGCTCAAGATTGGGCAAATCATGATCCTGATAAAAATACTGCAACAGAAATAAATAGATTAATATCTGAAAATAATATTGAAAAATTATCTGAACTATTTGCTGGTAATTTAGAATTTGGAACTGCAGGCCTAAGAGCAGAAGTTGGACCTGGTCAATCACGCATGAATCGTGCTGTAGTTATTAAAGCAACTTATGGATTAGCTCAATATTTATTAAACAGATTCCCGAATAAAAAACCTAAATTAATCGTAGGAAACGATGCTAGAAATATGTCTGATGAGTTTGCCCAAGACGTGTGTGCTGTTGCAACTGCCCTGGGCTTAGAAGTGTTGAGATTACCAGGGGAACTTCCGACTCCAGTTTTAGCTTTTGCAGTAAGAAATCTTAATGCAGATGCAGGTGTAATGATCACAGCTTCTCACAATCCACCTAATGACAATGGTTACAAAGTTTACGACGAATTAGGTGCAGGAATTATTTCTCCAATGGACAAAGAAATCTCTAAATTTATTGATTCCTCCCCTAAACCAAATGAAATTGAACTAGCAAAAAATTGGGGAAAGGTTGACATTACTGATCAATATCATGAACGAATTTCACAACTTGTATCAAATAAATACGGGCAAATTAAAGTTGCTTACACTCCAATGCATGGAGTCGGATTAAATACTTTTAATGCCTCGATGAAGATATGTGGTTTTGATCCAGCTTTTGTTGTTCCAACTCAAGCCAAACCTGATCCAGCATTTCCAACTGTTGCTTTTCCAAACCCTGAAGAACCAGGAGCAATTGATCAACTAATTGCACTTGCTAAAGAAGTATCGGCTGATGTTGCAATTGCAAATGATCCTGATGCTGATAGATGTGCCATAGCAATCAATTCAAACGAAAACTGGCGCATGCTTTCAGGTGATGAACTGGGTTTCATCTTTGCCTGGTGGTTAATAAAAAAGAGTGAATTAAATAATAGAAAACTTTCTGGTCTAATGGCTGCCTCAATTGTTTCAAGTTCCTTGGTTCCAAAAATGGCAAAAGTAAAAGGATTAGAAGGTGGCACAACTTTAACTGGAATGAAGTGGATGGGACATCTTGATAATCTAATTTTTGGCTACGAAGAAGCAATCGGTTATTGTCTTGATCCAGAATTTGTAAGAGATAAAGACGGTATCTCTGCTGCTCTTTTGATTGTGGAACTTTTTTCTTACTTAAAAAGTGAGAATTTAAATATTGAACATATCTTGGATGAAATATATGCTACTTATGGAGTTCACTTGACAAAACAATTAAGTTTTAGATTTGATTCTGTTCAAAAAGCTAAAGATATAACAAGTAAATTAATATCGAGTCCTTTAAAAAATATTGGTGATTTAACAGTATTAAAAACTGATGACATGGCTCAAGGAATTGATAATTTGCCCTCTGCCACAGGTGTTCGAATAACTTTGAATCAAGCCAGAATCATTGTTCGCCCCAGTGGCACTGAGCCTAAATTAAAGTGTTACCTAGAAGTAACCACAGAAATAGGCGAAATAGCAGTCAATAAAGCCCAAGCACTAAAACAACTAGAATCTTTGACTAAAAACGTTCACGAAATACTCACGACTATTTACTAGTCATACACATTCGCTACGCTGTTGACTATGTTGCAAAATGATCCTCTAGTGCTACCTCCACTTTTAAGTGATGTAACTAGTAGTGAATCGGCTCTTCGCTCTTTCCTCTTTGGTCTTTCAGGCGTGGATAAAGTAGGCGTTGAACAGCGTGTAGCTGAACTTTCAACAAGATCTATTAAAACTACAGCTAAAGCTGAAGGCATTGACTTAGCAATAAAAATGATTGATTTAACGACCCTAGAAGGAATGGATACTAAGGGAAAAATTAAAACTCTTTGCGCGAAAGCAAGAAGACCTGATCCCCTAGATTCAAGTGTTCCAAGTGTGGCAGCAGTTTGTGTTTACAACGATTTAGTTGCTGAGGCAAAATCAAACCTGGTTGGCACCAACATTAAAGTCGCTGCAGTTGCTACAGCTTTCCCATCAGGTAGAGCAACTCTGGCTACAAAGATTCAAGATACTTCCGATGCAGTTGCGCAAGGTGCAGATGAAATTGACATGGTAATTGATAGAGGCGCATTTCATGAAGGTAGGTTTTTAGACATTTATGATCAGATACAGTCCATTAAACAAGTTTGTAAAAGTGCTCATCTAAAAGTAATTCTTGAAACTGGCGAATTAAAGACTTACGACAATGTGAAAAGGGCTTCTTGGATTGCCATGCTTGCAGGAGCAGATTTTATAAAAACTTCAACAGGAAAAATACAGCCCGCTGCAACTTTGCCTGTCACTTTAGTTATGCTGCAAGCGATTAGAGATTTCCACATCCAAACCAGAAGAATGATCGGAATGAAACCTGCCGGTGGCATAAAAACCACAAAAGATGCTTTTAAGAATCTAGTGTTGGTTAAAGAAACCTTAGGCGATAACTGGTTGAATCCAGATATGTTCAGAATAGGGGCCTCTAGTTTATTAAATGATTTATTGATGCAGCGCAAAAAATTAACAACTGGTGCCTATTCGGGTCCAGATTATGTGACGGTTGACTAAATGGTCTTTGAATACGCTGCAGCTCCTGAGTCATCAGCCATCGTCAACATAAAATCTCATTACAATCTTTTTATTGGTGGCAAGTTTGTTAAAGGAAAAAATAATTCAAACTATAAAACTATTAACCCCGCTACAGAAGAAGTTCTAGCTGAAATAACAGAAGCAAGTGTCAAAGATGTGAATGAAGCAGTAAAAGCTGCCCGCAAAGCATTCAAAACTTGGTCAAAATTAACTGGGTCTCAAAGAGGAAAATATTTATTCAGAATTGCTCGAATCATCCAAGAACGCGCCAGAGAAATAGCCGTTCTAGAAACCATGAATAACGGCAAACCAATTCGTGAGTCTAGAGATATTGATATCCCTTTAGTTGCCGCTCACTTCTTTCACTACGCAGGTTGGGCAGACAAACTTGATCATGCTGGGTTGGGAAAAAATCCACAACCACTTGGAGTTGCTGGACAAATAATTCCTTGGAATTTCCCCCTTTTAATGTTGGCTTGGAAAATTGCTCCAGCACTAGCTGCAGGTAACACTGTTGTTTTAAAGCCTGCTGAAACTACGCCTTTAACCGCATTATTATTTGCTGAAATTTGTCAACAGGCAGAACTTCCTGATGGAGTTGTAAATATCATTACCGGTGCTGGTGAAACCGGTAAAGCATTAGTTGAACATCCAGATATAAATAAAATTGCATTCACTGGATCAACAGAAGTTGGTCGCCTAATCGCTCAAAGTGTTGCTGGAACAAATAAAAAAGTTACTTTAGAACTCGGTGGCAAAGCTGCAAACATAGTTTTTGATGACGCTGCTATAGATCAAGCAGTTGAAGGTGTTGTGCAAGGAATTTTCTTTAACCAAGGACACGTTTGCTGTGCTGGATCAAGATTACTAATTCAAGAATCTATTTCAGATAATTTTATGAATTTACTTTATGAAAGAATGAAGAATTTGAGATTGGGTAATCCCTTAGATAAAAATACTGACGTAGGCGCAATAAACTCTGCCGCACAACTTGCAAAGATCAAAGAATTAACACAAGCAGGTTCCGCAGAAGGTGCAGAAATGTGGAGTGCTCCTTGCGAAATTCCAAATCGTGGTTTTTGGTTTGCCCCAACCGTCTTTACCAATGTTTCACTTTCGCATCGAATTGCAAGAGAAGAAATATTTGGACCTGTGTTAAGTGTTCTAACATTTCGAACACCTGATGAAGCAATTGAAAAAGCAAACAACACTCCCTTTGGTTTAAGTGCAGGTATTTGGACTGAAAAAGGATCTCGCATTCTCGAAGTTGCAAATAGACTTCGCGCTGGTGTGGTGTGGGCAAATACATTCAATAAATTTGATCCAACTAGCCCATTTGGTGGCTACAAGGAATCTGGTTATGGTCGAGAAGGTGGCCGCCATGGCCTAGAAGCTTATTTGAAAGCTGGTAAATAATGGCTGAACTCGAAATTAAAAGAACTGCCAAACTATTTATTGGTGGTGCTTTTCCTAGATCTGAATCAGGAAGAACATACGAAGTATTTGATAAGAATAAACAATTTTTAGCAAACGTTACCCTTGGTTCCAAGAAAGATGCCAGAGATGCAGTAACTGCTGCTAGATCCTCATTTTCAAAATGGTCTCAAGCTACTGCCTACAACAGGGGACAGGTTTTATATCGAGTAGCAGAGATTATGCAAGGTAGACGAGAACAATTTGTAACAGAAGTTAACACTTGGAGTAAAACAAAAAAACAAGCCGAAATAGAAGTTGATAAAGCAATAGATTTATTAGTTTGGTTTGCTGGTTGGACAGATAAATTATCTATGACTACTGGATCAAATAATCCAGTAGCTGGTCCATTTTTTAACTTCTCCATCCCTGAACCAACCGGTGTTGTGGCAGCAATTGCTCCTAGCCAAAATCCGCTTTTATCATTAGTTGAAATTATTGGCTCAATTGTTTTATCTGGAAACGCCGTTATAGTTATCCCTTCTGAGAAGCAACCTCTTACAGCGGTTTCACTTGCCGAAGTTTTTGCAACAAGTGATGTTCCAGGAGGGGTAATAAATATTCTGACTGGTTCATATAAAGAAATTGCCCCTTGGTTAGCTTCCCATGAAGATGTAAACGCCCTTGATTTAAGTGGAGTTAGTGATAAAGCAGTAGCACTTGACTTGGAAAAATCTGGAGCACAAACTTTAAAAAGAGTTTTAAGACCAAATGCTAATTTGCCTGGTTTAGAAAGAATTAAGTTTTTCCTTGAAACAAAAACTGTTTGGCATCCACGGGGACTTTAAAGTTTTATTCCTAATTCTGTAGCAATTGCAGCGAATCCTGGTTTAATAACTTTGTTGATAATTTCTAATCTCTCATCAAAATGAATAAAGGCACTTTTCATTGCATTAACACTTAACCATTGTAATTCTTTCAAGCTGAAATCTAATTCATTAACCAATAGAGTCATCTCTTTGGTCATAGTTGTGTCAGACATCAATCGGTTATCTGTATTAACAGTTGCTCTAAATCCTAATTTAGTTAAAACTCCAATTGGATGTTCTTTAATACTTTTCGCAGCTCCTGTTTGCACATTTGAAGAAGGGCAAAGTTCTAGGGGCACTCTTCTATCTCTCACAAATGAAGATAACTCACCCAATTTGTAATTGCCGTCAACAGTTTTATTAATATCATCTACAATTCTTACTCCGTGACCCAGGCGATCTGTGCCACAAATTTGTACGGCTTCCCAAATTGAAGGTAAACCAAATGCTTCGCCTGCGTGAATTGTCATGTGAAAGTTTGCTTTTCTGACTTCATCAAATGCATCAAGGTGCCTGGTAGGTGGAAAACCTGCTTCTTTTCCAGCGATATCAAAACCAACAACACCTTTTTCGCGCCACTTAACAGAAAGTTCTGCAATTTCACTAGAACGAGCCGCTGTTCTCATTGCGGTTAATAAAGCTCTTACAACAATATTTTTACCACTTCTAGCCATGGTTTTTTCACCACGTTGAAATCCTTCAATGACACTTGCCACAATTTCATCTAGACTCAAACCTTTTTCTTGATGCAATTCGGGAGCAAATCTTATTTCGGCATAAACCACACCATCGTTTGATAAGTCTTCAACTGCT
>CALBND010000064.1 GCA_937896305.1 uncultured Actinomycetes bacterium | reverse complement strand
AGGTTTAGATGACATGTTAAAAGGCCCAAGTGCCATTGCATTCATCGAAGGTGACGCAGTTGAATCCGCTAAAGGTTTAAAAAACTTTGCTAAAGATAATCCTGCACTTGTTATTAAAGGTGCATATATGGATGGCAATGTTTTAAGTGCCAAAGAAATTCTTCGCATAGCAGATCTTGAATCTCGTGAAGTCTTGCTCGCCAAATTGGCAGGAGCTATGAATGCATCGCTTTCACAAGCTGTGTACTTATTAGCTGCTCCGTTGGCAAAGACTGCAAGAGCTTTAGGTGCTTTGCAGCAACAAAAATCTCAAGAGAACTAAATAAAAAGAAAAGGAAAATAATATGACAAAAATCGCAACTGAAGATTTGCTAAGTGCATTCAAAGAAATGACTTTGATTGAACTTGCAGATTTCGTAAAACTATTTGAAGACACTTTTGGTGTAACAGCAGCAGCTCCAGTAGCAGTTGCAGCAGCACCAGCAGCTGGTGGAGCAGGCGGCGACGCAGGTTCAGCTGATCAAGATGAATTCGATGTCATCTTGGAAGACGGCGGCGACAAAAAGATTCAAGTAATTAAAGAAGTTCGTACCCTAACAAACTTAGGTCTAAAGGAAGCTAAAGACCTAGTTGAAGGTGCACCAAAGCCAGTACTTGAAAAAGTTAACAAAGAATCTGCTGCTAAGGCAAAAGAATTAATCGAAGCAGCCGGTGGAAAAGTAACAATCAAGTAATTGCAATTCATTTGCGAAGAATCCCCCATAGACAGCAAAAGCTGCTTGTGGGGGATTCTTTAATTATTACGACATTTGTAATTTGAAGGAGTGTCAAAGTCAGATTCTGGTTTATCATTAATCTGGTGATCAAATTGATCATCAAAAGTAATAAAGACTTAAAGGAAAAACTAAATGGAAATATTGTTATTAGTTGGACGTTTGTTTTTTACTTTGTTATTCATCGGTTCAGGAATTGGCCATCTTCGCCAAACTGCAGCGATGGCAGGGTATGCATCCTCTAAAGGTGTACCTGCTGCAAAAGCAGCAACAATTATTAGTGGAGTAATGCTGGTGCTTGGTGTTGTTTACATAGCTCTTGGTTTCTATGCAGACCTAGGTGCTTTATTGATTTTTGTTTTCCTTATACCAACAGCATTCTTAATGCATGCATATTGGAAAGAAACTGATCCAATGGCAAAAATGAATGAAATGATTGCATTCAATAAAGATATTGCTTTAGCAGGAGCTGCCTTAGCATTTTTCTATATCTTTGCAAAGCATGGAGACACTGTTGGATTGGTGTTGAGCAATTCCACTTTGTTCTAAGTAACACCAGTCCCAAAAAGACGGCTCCGAGCACATAGTGCTGGAGCCGTCTTTTTTATTAAATTAGCAAAACATCTGGCAACTTAATGTCCGTTTGTGAGTAAAACTTGAGAAAAAGTTCTATAAAAAGCATAGATATTTCAAATAAAAAGTGCCATGCTGGGGCAATGGGTAAAACTACCCAAATTACACGGGAGGTTCATAGTGCGATTAAGTCGTCGCTCAGGACTACTTGTTTCTGGTATCGCATCAGCATTAGTTTCATCACTGATGTTGGCACCAGCTCAAGCAGCCGAAAGCAGTACTGCAACATCACTTGCAAACTTTGGTGGTTTAGCAGGATTAGAACGTGCATGTTTTGCTGAAGGTCAATTAAACGTCATCGCATTGCCACGTGACTGGGCAAACTACGGTGAAGTAATTGATACTTTCATCAGAAAATATCCACGAGTAAACGTAGATAGCCAAAACCCTGAGGCATCTAGTGCGCAAGAACTCGCAGCCGTTCGTCAGCTTAAAGGTTCTAATCGTGCTCCCGATGTAGTTGATGTCGGACTAGCTTTCGCAGTAGTTGGTGCAGCTGAAGGACTATTTACTCCTTACAAAGTTGCAACTTGGAAAGATATTCCAACTGGTGCTAAAGAAAAGAATGGTCTTTACTTTTCAGATTACGGTGGCGTAATTGCAATCGGTTACGACGCTAAAAAAGTAAAAGTTGCTCCAAAATCAATTAAAGATCTTGGAAATGCTATTTACAAGAATAAGGTTGCATTAAACGGTAACCCAACTTCTGCTGGTGCAGCTCTTGGTGCAATGTTTGCAATTTCAGTTGCAGCACAAGGCGCAAAAGGTGTAGATAACATGGCAGGTGGAGTTAACCTTGTTAAAGCTTGGAAAAAGGCAGGAACATTCCTACCAGTTCAAGCTTCAAGTGCCACAGTTGCAAATGGTCAAACATCAATCACTCTTGACTGGGACTACTTACAAGATAAGTACGCCAGATCAAGTTCAAAAGTTACATGGAAGAAAGTTATTCCAAGTGACGCAGCAATTGGTGGTTTCTACCAACAAGCTGTAAGCAAAACAGCTCCAAACCCTGCATGTGCTCGTTTGTGGATGGAATATTTGTACAGCGATCAAGCACAAAATCTATTCCTAGCAGGCGGAGCTCGTCCAATACGTCTTGATGCAATGGTCAAAAAAGGCACAGCAAACAAGAAGTATTTGAAAGCACTACCTAAGTTGCCAGCAGGTACCAAAGTTATTTATCCATCAGTTGCGCAGCAAACAAAAGCTCGCACCGTGTTGTCTAAGCAATGGGGCAAGCTCAACTAATGCAGGTAATTAACTAGTGACTGAAACAAAGTCACAAATTTTTGTCGCCGCCCCGGATAAGGGCGGCGACAAAAAAAATAAAAACTCCTCGATTGCAAAACTGTTTTTTGAATACCGAGGACTTATTCCTTTTTTCATATTTTCTATTATTTTTATTGGTTTCCCAACTGGTTCAGTTGTTGTAAATGCGTTTAGAGGTAATTTTAATGAATGGACGTTTGAGAATTTAAGAGTTGCATTTGGCGATATTTATCTCAGTAGTTTAATTGGAAGTCTTGAACTAGGATTTACTTCAGCATTAAGTGCCTCGATTATTGGATTAGCAATTTCATATGCGGTAGCAATTAGTGGTCGACCAAAATTGCAACGCGTAATTTCTACTGCCAGCGGTGTTTTTGCTAACACAGGAGGTGTTCCATTAGCGTTCTTTTTCATCGCAGCTATTGGTAATTATGGTTTTGTTACGATTACGTTAGAAAAATTAGGTATTGATATTTATTCTGGAAGCTTTACACTTTTTGGATTTAGTGGTTTAGTTCTCGTTTATCTTTATTTTCAGATTCCTTTAATGATCATTGTTACTTATCCAGCAATCGAGGGAATTAAAAACGAATGGCGAGAAGCTGCAGTTAATCTTGGTGCTACAAAATACATGTATTGGAGATATGTTGGAATTCCAATTCTGACTCCAGCATTTACGGGAGCATTTCTATTATTATTTGCTAACGCTTTTGCTGCATATGCAACTGCAAATGTTTTGACAAGTGGAACTTTACCTTTACTTCCAATTCAAATTGGATCTTTGGTTAATGGAAATGTCGTTGCAGATCAAATGAATGTTGGTATGGCAATGGGATTAGAAATGATTATTGTGGTTTCGATAACAATGGGTGGCTATGTTTTCCTTGATCGACGAACTTCAAAATGGCGAAAACGATAATGGCAAAAATAAAAAGTGCCTCAACGATAACTCCTAAACCGGGGGTGGGGTTAAAAACTTGGTTAATTGTTGGTTTCCTATTTTTTGCAATCCCTATTTTTTCTGCAGCTTTATTCTCTGTGCAAGTTGGTGATGGTTCTTACACCATTTCTTCCTATACAAGAATGCTTACTGATCCTGGATTAAGTGAATCACTTTGGTTATCAACAAAACTGGTTTTAATGACGGTTGGAATTGTCTTACTTTTAATGGTTCCTACTGTTACTTGGCTGCATATCCGCGCCCAAAAAGCTAAGCGAGTTGTGGAATTCATAACTCTTTTGCCTTTGATTATTCCACCAGTTGTTACAGCCTTGGGTCTATTGAGTTCTATGCCAAGTTTTCTAAAAGATTCACCGTATTTGCTTGGTTTTGCATACGGCGCTTTAACCATGCCTTATACCTACAGAGCATTAGACGCAGGTTTAAATTCCATAGATGTTAAGACTTTGGTTGATGCTGGTAGAGGATTAGGTGCTAGTTGGAGACAGGTGTTGTCGTCAGTCATTGCGCCAAATATTAAATCAGCTATTTTTGGAGCAATATTTCTAGCTGTTGCATTAGTTCTTGGAGAATTTGTTGTTTCATCACTTTTAATTTGGAATACACTTCCAGTTTGGATGGCACTAGTTGGAATGTCTGACGCTGAAGGTGCAGTTGCAATTTCAGTTATGAGTTTGATTTTCGTTTGGCTACTCTTAATGGTTATGAGTTTGTTAGATGGTAGTAAAAAAGTAAAAATCAACGTAGGGGGAGTTTAAATGTCTAGTACTCAACGCGGAAGTTTAGTTGAATTATCTAATTTGGTTAGAAGATTTGGCGAAGTTACTGCTTTAGACGGATTGAACTTAACCATCCAACCAGGAGAACTAGTGGCATTGCTTGGGCCATCGGGTTGTGGAAAAACAACTGCGTTGAGACTATTAGCAGGTTTAGATATAGCTGATTCTGGAAATGTAATCGTTGATGGAAATGATCTAACAAATGTGGCTGCAAGCCAAAGAGATATGGGAATGGTTTTTCAGGCATATTCACTTTTCCCCAATATGACAGCTTTAGAAAACGTTGCTTTTGGATTAAAAGTACGTGGAGTAGATACAGCTAAACGTGAAAGTAAAGCTCAAGAATTATTAGATCTTGTTGCGTTAACTAACCAAGCAAATCGCTATTCACATCAAATGTCTGGCGGGCAACAACAAAGAGTTGCCTTAGCAAGAGCTTTAGCAATTGAGCCCAAAGTCCTATTGCTTGATGAGCCACTTTCTGCACTTGATGCCAAAGTTAGAACACAATTAAGAGATGAAATTAGAAGAATTCAAATAGAGGTTGGCACTACCACTTTATTTGTTACTCATGATCAAGAAGAAGCAATGGCAATGGCTGATCGAGTAGGCGTTATGTCAAATGGAAAACTTGAACAAATCGATAAACCCAACATTGTTTACTCAAATCCAGCAAGTGCATTTGTTGCTTCTTTTGTTGGGGCCATGAATAGAGTTCCAGCAAAATTAAACGCTGGAAAAGTTTCAATTCTTGGCCAAAGCATTAAGCATGGCGGTGGATCTTCAGGAAATGACTTAGTGGCACTGCTTAGACCAGAAAGCATTTCTGTGAATGTTGAAAAATCACCTTCAGCCAATACTGGTTCAGTTTTGGCAAGATCATTTCTTGGACCACAAACAAGATTAACAATTACAACCAGTGAAACTAAAACCAATATTCACGTTGATCTTCCAAGTTCTGAAGCTGGACCATTTGATCCGGGCACTACTGTGGCATTGAAAATTCAAGCTGACAGTTTATTAACTGATGACAATGGCAAGAACTGATAAGAAAATAATCAGTCCAAGCCAAACAAATAGCTTTGGCTGGCGAGATTTAGCTGAAGATACAGGTGAATCTCATTCAAATGATTTACCCTCTGGTAAAACAATTGCAGTTTTAGGACACTTTTCAGATCTTCATGTTTGTGATGCCGAATCACCATCTAGAATTGAATATTTAGATCGATTTTCAGATCCAGACAGTAAATGGCGCGATCAAGTCGGATACATAGGAACTTATCGAGCCCAGGAAATATTAACGACTCAAGTTTTAGCCTCAATGGTTGATGCATTGAATGAAATTAAAACTGGACCTTTAACAAATTCACCAATTGATGCAGTAGTAGTCACCGGAGATATGACTGACAATGCACAAAAAAATGAAGCACAGTGGTACATAAGTGCACTTAATGGGGGAAAAGTTGAACCAGTTTCTGGGGATCGAAAAAAGTCTGAATGGGTTGGTTCACACAATGTTGATTACGATGTTAGTTACTGGCACCCAGATGGGGCTCCTGATGGAAAAGATTTAGATAGACCGATTTCATTATTTGGATTTCCTATTATTAAAGGCCTGGTAGAAAAAGCTAGAGCAGCGTTTATTTCTCAAGGTTTAAATGTTCCTTGGTTTGCAACATATGGAAATCATGATCAATTACTGCAAGGAACAGTTGCACCAGATGATGAATTAAAAGAATTAACTATTGGTAGCAAAAGAATTGTGGGATTACCGAAAAATTCTGAAACACCTGAAGTAATAATGCCAGCTGTTGCAGAAATTGGTCCAGTTAAATATCCACATACGAAAGAATCTCCAAGAGTTTCAATCACAGCTGATCAGATGAGAGCGTTTAATACTCCTGGAACTTTTGCTGACGCACACATTGCAGCTGGTGGAAATCCAGTAGGGCATGGGTTTACAAATGAAAATGTTAAGAACAATACAGCTTATTGGGTTCACGATTTAGAAAACCTTCGATTAATTTCAATGGATACAGTCAACCCACATGGCGGTTGGCAAGGTTCCATTGATGAAAAACAGTTGAATTGGATAAAAGAAAAACTAATTGAAGCAGAAAATAAATATTGTGTTTTACTTTCGCATCATCCATCTCCAACTTTGGTAAATGATTTTGCACCAACAGGTTTTCCTCGAAGAGTTATTAGGGATGAATTATTAGCAGAGTTATATAAACATAAGAATTTAATTGCTTGGATTGCAGGACATGTTCATCGACATGCCTCTGGTTTTCACACCAGGCAAGATGGTTCAACATTTTTAGAATTAACTACGGCTTCACATATTGATTGGCCACAACAATCAAGAGTAATAGAAATAGTTAAAGAGAAAGACGGATTAGCTATCGGATCAACTGTGATAGATCATTCCGGCCATATTCAATGGCAGGGTAAAGAAATTGACTACTTAGCTATGGCAGGAATATCCAGATCTCTTGCCCTCAATGATTGGCAGAGGCGAGATGATTTCAATCCAGTCCTGGCACGCCAAGGCAATAAAGAGGATCGAAACGTAGTGTGGCGGGTTTCCGACCCTTTTTCGTGAGGGAGGTCTCGGCAATATAACGATTTGTCCCACGCGCCTCAGATAACTTGACGAAGTGGGTAGGTGGGTGTTACAAGCAAGTCGCCTAGGGGTATAGTTTTATTTTGCATCCCAAAACCAAGCCCCCACGGGGCTCATTTTTGTTTGCACAAAAAATTTTAAAAATTCGCTTTTTAAATGGAAGGATGTCTTTTGGCAACTTCAGCAAAAGCCCCAGGAAAATTAAATCGTTTATCATTTGCAAAAATTAAAGAACCATTAGAAGTTCCAAATCTCTTGGACCTCCAACTTGAATCATTTGATTGGTTGATGGGTAACGAAAAATGGCAAATCAGAGTTAAGGCAGCACTAGATGCAGGACGTACCGATGTGCCAACCGTTTCAGGCCTAACTGAAATCTTTGAAGAAATTTCTCCAATTGAAGATCTAGCTGGATCAATGTCATTGTCATTTAGAGATCATCGTTTTGAACCACCTAAATACACAGTTGAACAATGCCGAGAAAAAGATGTAACTTACGGTCAACCATTATTTGTGACTGCAGAATTTATGAATAACGAAACCGGTGAAATTAAATCCCAAACTGTATTCATGGGTGATTTCCCAATCATGACTGATAAAGGAACTTTTGTTATCAACGGAACTGAAAGAGTTGTAGTTTCACAACTTGTTCGTTCTCCAGGTGTTTATTTCGAAAAATCAATTGATAAAGCAACTGATAAAGATTTGTTCACAGCAAAAGTAATTCCAAGTCGTGGAGCTTGGTTAGAATTTGAAATTGATAAAAAAGATTTAGTTGGAGTTCGCTTAGATCGAAAACGTAAACAATCAGCAACTGTTTTCCTAAAAGGCTTGGGAATGTCTTCAGACGAAATTGCAAAAAGATTTGCAAACTATCCTTCAGTCCTTGACACACTTGCTAAAGATTCAGTGCAAACTCAAGAAGAAGCTTTAGTTGATATCTATCGTAAAATGCGTCCAGGTGAACCACCAACAATCGAGGGTGGAAGAAACTTAATTGATAACTATTACTTCAACGCTAAACGCTACGATTTAGCAAAAGTTGGTCGTTACAAAGTTGGCAGAAAACTTGGATCACAACTTCCATTACAACAAAACACTTTAACTGTTGATGACATTTGTGACACTATTGAATATATAACGGCCTTACACGCAGGAGTAACAGAATTAAGTAAAGCTAGAGGAAAAACTGTTGTTGAAATTGATGACATTGATCATTTTGGAAACAGAAGATTAAGAACTGTTGGTGAATTAATTCAAAACCAAATCAGAACTGGTCTTTCCAGAATGGAAAGAGTTGTTCGTGAACGTATGACAACTCAAGACGTGGAAGCAATTACGCCACAAACCTTGATCAACATTCGTCCAGTTGTTGCCTCAATCAAAGAATTCTTTGGTACCAGCCAGTTATCTCAATTCATGGATCAAACAAATCCATTAGCTGGATTAACACACAAGCGTCGTTTGTCAGCTTTAGGTCCAGGTGGTTTGTCACGCGAACGAGCAGGTTTCGAAGTTCGTGACGTGCATCCTTCCCATTACGGACGTATGTGTCCAATTGAAACTCCTGAAGGTCCAAACATTGGTTTGATTGGCTCACTTTCATCTTTTGCGCGCGTTAACGAATTTGGATTTATTGAAACCCCTTACAGAAAAGTAAGTAAAGGTAAAGTTACAAACCAAATTTCTTATCTAACAGCTGATGAAGAAGATCGTCACGTTATTGCCCAAGCAAACGCAAAATTAGCAACTGATGGCACTTTCTCAGAAGACAGAGTTTTGGTTCGCCGTAAAGGTGGAGACGTTGACTTTGTATTACCTGATGATGTTGATTTTATGGATGTTTCTCCAAGACAAGTTTGGTCTGTTGCAACAGCAATGATTCCTTTCTTGGAACACGATGATGCAAACCGTGCTCTCATGGGTTCAAACATGCAGCGTCAATCAGTTCCGTTAATTAAAACTGATGCACCTCTTGTTGGAACAGGTATGGAATATCGTGCTGCTGTAGACGCTGGCGATGTAGTCATTGCACTGAAATCTGGTGTTGTAAGTGAAGTAAGTGCTGACACTATCGACATTGCTAATGAAGACGGATCTTCAATTACTTACAAAGTTCAAAAATTCCGGAGAAGTAACCAAGGAACTTCTTACAACCAAAAACCAATTGTTCGTGAAGGCGAAAAAATTAAAGCTGGACAAGTATTGGCTGATGGTCCATGTACAGATCAAGGCGAAATGGCTTTGGGTAGAAACTTACTTGTGGCATACATGCCATGGGAAGGTCATAACTACGAAGACGCCATCATTTTGAATCAAAGACTTGTACAAGATGATGTTTTAACTTCAATTCACATTGAAGAACACGAAATTGATGCCCGCGATACCAAATTGGGTGCAGAAGAAATTACCCGTGATCTTCCAAACGTGTCTGAAGAAGTTTTGGCTGATTTAGATGAACGAGGAATTATTCGTATCGGTGCAGAAGTTGTGCCAGGAGATATTTTAGTTGGAAAAGTTACACCTAAAGGTGAAACCGAATTAACACCAGAAGAAAGATTGCTTCGTGCAATATTTGGTGAAAAAGCTCGTGAAGTAAGAGACACTTCTCTAAAAGTTCCCCACGGTGAAAGTGGAACTGTTATTGATATCAAAGTTTTTGATCGCGAACATGACGATGAATTAGCTTCTGGTGTTAATCAATTAGTTCGTGTTTACCTCGCACAAAAGAGAAAAATCACTGCCGGAGATAAATTAGCAGGACGCCACGGTAACAAAGGTGTTATTGCCAAAATCTTGCCAGCAGAAGATATGCCATTTTTGGAAGACGGCACACCTGTTGACATTGTGTTAAACCCACTTGGTGTTCCAGGACGTATGAACTTGGGTCAAGTTTTGGAATTTCATTTAGGCTGGTTAGCTAAATCAGGTTGGGAAATTGAAGGCACACCAAAATGGGCTGAAAACATTCCTGAGAACATGAGAAAAGTTCCACCTAACACCAAACTTGCAACTCCAGTATTTGACGGCGCCCAAGAAGATGAAATCACTGGTTTGATGTCA
>CALBND010000063.1 GCA_937896305.1 uncultured Actinomycetes bacterium | reverse complement strand
ACGTCTACTACCAAATCTCCATCTAAATCGGCTATATCCAACAAGCCTTCCAAGTAGTCGGCTGCGATATCACCTTCTTTTTCTAATTGAGCAATTAGTTCTGGTGAATTTTCTGACATTTTTACTCCTCTATTTACGGTCTAGCTAGGTCTGTTTTGGTTAATGTTCCACGTGGAACATCTATTTACTTACTTTTGCGGTCTTTTCGGCTATTTCTTTTAGGTTGTTGTCTTTTAGGAATTACTACCTCTGGAGGAGTTTGATCTCCTTCGAGGACGTTTTGGGTGTGCTGTTTAGCTCTTTTACGTTTTTCCCACGCAGCGTGAGCAGGTGTTCCCGGGGTTGGGTTGTTATGAATGATCCAGAACTGTTGGCCCATTGACCAGATGTTTGTGGTGGACCAGTAAATCAGCACGCCAATAGGAAATCCGACACCGCCTACGGCAAAAATGACGGGAAATACATAAAGCAGGATTTTTTGCTGTTGTGCCATTGGGTTATCTGCAGGCATGTTTTTGACCATTAATTGACGTTGCGTCAAGAAAGTAGTAGCACTCATCAAAATGACCAAGCAAACGGTCAAAACTTGGGTTGCTCCAGGATTTGGGGTTTGGGCCGCACCCAGGAATAGCCCCAGAGAGGTACTCCTAATAGTTCAGCATCGTGGGCGACACTGACCAGATTTTCGTGATTGGCAAAGTATCCGATGGCTTTTTCTTGGGAAATTCCGTATTGCAGGGTTCTAAATAGGGCAAAGAAGATAGGTGCTTGAAGAAGAATTGGGAAACAAGAAGCCAAGGGGTTTGTCCCGGTCTCCTTATAAAGCTTCATCATTTCTTGACCAAGTTTTTCGCGGTCACCTGCGTATTTCTTTTGAATTTCCTTCATTTGAGGCTGAATCAATTGCAGGTTTCTTTGACTTTTTACTTGACGCACAAATAGCGGGATGATCAAGATTCGAACCACGATTACAAGGCCCACAATGGACAAAGCCCAGGTGATGCCTGCTGTGGGATCTAGAAATGTTGAGAAGCCTTGATGGAAGAAATAGAGCAGTGCTGAAATTACCCATTCCAAGGGGGCCAGCAGGGTATCAATCACTTCTAAACTCCAAAGCTTTTAAGTTTCGTTTACTGCACGGAAAAATTACAGTCATTCAAGGTTTAAATCGTCCCATGACTGTGCCTATTGCGCTAGTGGCGGGGTCTGCCATCTGTATAGATATTGGGAAGCCATTTGCCTTTGTTTGGAACTGGATCTACTCCCCCACCACTAAAGGGATTACAGCGAACAATTCTAGAAACACCTAACATTAATCCTTTAATTATTCCATGAACTTTTATAGCTTCCAAAAAATAGTTTGAACAACTTGGATGGTATTTACATCTAGGACCTAAGAGTGGTGAAATTAATTTTTGGTAAAGAAAAATAATTGGTTTAAGAATAATTAAAAATATGTTTCTAGGTAGTTTTAAAAAGTGTAAAAAAGCCTTATTTTGTAAGGGTTTTTTAAACATTTATTTTACTTATTACTTTCAATATATTTTCTTTTATAGTTTTTTTGTTTTCCTCAAAAGTTTTCTCTAAAAATTTTGGGGTAGTTCTAATAACTAAATCTATGTTTTGTGGAATTTCAAGTACAATTTCTTTGACAATGTTTCGAAGTTGTCGAGAAACTTTGTGTCTGACAACAGAGTTACCAACTACTTTAGAAACAATTAAACCTAAAGTGAAATTTTTTTGTTTTACTGGATTTAATATTGCGTAAATGGTTGCAATATCTGAGTGGACTCGTACACCTTTTTTGGTGACGTTTTGAAAATCTTTAGCTTTGGTTAAGCGGTATGCCTTGGGCAACATTGCAATGCCCTTTGAGGGCTATTTATCTGTCAGAAACAGAAACAGAAACGCGGCCTTTACGGCGGCGGGCTGCTAGAACTGCTCTGCCGGCTCTGGTACGCATGCGTAGGCGAAAACCATGTACTTTTGCCCTTTTACGGTTATTTGGTTGAAAGGTACGCTTCACGCTGCATTACTCCTAATAAAAGTTTGAAACTCAAACATAAACCAAAGTGTTAACTTCAGTCACATAAGGGTAGCCCCTTTCTCACAAAGTCCCTGCATTGGATCTGGTCAGGATATCCACAGAGAACATGACTCTGCCTTGTCAAACCAAACAGATATTGGGTATTGTCCACAGACAGGGTGTTTTTTAGAAAGAAAAGCACGATTTTTCACTTGGACTCCACAATCTGTGGATAACTTTGTGGACAAATGGGGGATTTGAGTGGACGAAACAGTAGATCTCAACGAGGTCTGGACCAGAGCAATTGCTGCTTTAGGTGAAGATGCCCTCACTCCCCAACAAAGAGCTTTTGTGGCCCTAACTCGACCGTTAGCTTTAGTAGAAGACACAGCCTTAGTTGCAGCCCCTAATGAATTTACAAAAGATGTTTTGGAAACCCGGCTTCGTCCATTAGTTGTGAGTGCTTTAAGTAATGCCCTAGGTCGCGAAGTGCGCCTTGCTATTTCTGTTGATCCCTCAATTGCACCCAACTTAGATGAAGATGCCACCGATGAATTAGCGGATGCTACTTATGCTGAATCTGTTGCCCCAATTCCACAAAATTTGAATTCAAATACTTTTAACGTAAGACCAGGTGGTGGAGCACCTGCATCAAAACAAGATGAAACGTCGAGACTAAACCCAAAATATACTTTTGAAACTTTCGTTGCTGGCTCTTCCAATAAACTGGCACACGCTGCAGCTGTTGCAACCGCTGAAATGCCAGCTCGTGCTTATAACCCATTATTTATTTATGGCGAATCAGGTTTAGGAAAAACACATTTATTACACGCTATTGGTCACTACACCAGAGATCTTTATCATGGTGCAAAAGTTAGATATGTTTCTTCAGAAGAATTTACTAACGATTTTATTAACTCTATTCGTGATGATAAGGCTTCTGCTTTTCAAAGAAGATATCGTGATGTTGATGTTTTGTTAATTGACGATATTCAATTCTTAAGCGTAAAAGTTCAAACGCAGGAAGAGTTTTTTCACACCTTTAATACTTTGCATAATGC
>CALBND010000062.1 GCA_937896305.1 uncultured Actinomycetes bacterium | reverse complement strand
ATGGCTCCGCGATCAACCCATTCTTGCCAACGGCCACCGCCCCAGTCTTCAACGATTACGTCAACTGATCCAGCTTCCATTGCGTCATAGGAAACAGCTGCTTCTGACAAATCAGTTAGGTTGATTGTGCAACCTAGTGAATCTTGAGCAACTTTGGCAATTACATTCGCAGAGGCGGTGTAACCAACCCAAGGATGCATTGCGATTCCCCAGGTTCCGCATTCAACAGCTGCATCTGTTCCAGTTTCTTCGGTTGCTGCTTGATCAACACCGGATCCGGAGCAGGCTGCTAAAAGCAAACCCATTGTTACAAAAAGCGAAGCTGTCGCTGAGCGACCCCTTAACCCATTTCTCATATTTCTCCCTTTTTTAGAGATTTACTTGATGCTATTGCATTCAAGAACCTATGTCTAATAGTTTCTTGAAATCGTTGGTTAATTGTTATAAATTCCATTAATTTCCATATTTTCGAGCGCTAGCATTGGCAATTCGGTCAATCATGACGCCTAAGAGAAGTATTGAAAATCCTGCAATTAGCCCTTTACCTTGCAATTCTGGTTTTGAACTACCGACTATAACTAAATAACCCAAACCACCAGAGCCCACAAATCCACCAATTACCACTACTGCTAACACAAAGATCAAACCTTGATTGGTGGCAAGGAGTAAAGATTTTTTCGCTGCAGGAATTTGTACTTTAGTTATTATTTGCCAAGCCGTAGAACCTGCAGAAGTTGCTGCTTCAATCATTGTCGATGAAACATTTCTGATTCCTTCACCAACAATTTTCACAACAACAGGTATTGAGTAAACAATTCCTGTAACAATTGCGGTAAACCTAGTTGGACCAAATAATCCCAACATAGGAACCAGATACACAAAAGCTGGCAAAGTCTGACCGGCATCTAGGAAAGGTCTTAATATTTTATCGGCCCTTTCACTTCGGCCAATCCAAACTCCTAAAATCACTCCGATGATCATTGTTAATAATGTTGCCACCAAAGTTTGAGTTAAAGTAACCATCGTTTCATACCACAAACCACAAGCAATAATTACAAGTAGTAAACCTAAAGAAAGGATGGCCACATGTCTGCCTCCCAGAATTAGCGCTATTACATATATCATCGCAACTGTTATAAACCAAGGGGATCCAGCTAATAATGTTTCAATTGAATTAAGTAAATAATTTGAAATAAAATCTTTTAAAGTAACTGTAATAATTCTAACATTATCAACCACCCAATCATTTGCATCATTTGTAAATCTCGATATGGGATTTGAAACATCTAATTTTTTTGGCCAAATAGCTGCCCATAAAACATTTCGTGATAACCAAACAGATAAAACTGTAATTATTCCCATGATCGCTAATGAAATTCTTCGTCTTTTAATTTCTTGGGCAGTAGGGGGAACAAATGAGATTTTAGTTTTAGCAGCAGCACTGGTGCTTCTATCTAACATAATTGCCACAAAAACCACCGCAAGACCGGCAACAAAACCATTTCCAACATTTCTGATAGTTAAAGCATTAACAATTGGTTTACCTAGTCCCGGAGCTGCAATTAAGGCAGCGATTACAACAAAGGAAAGTGCTGCCATAACTGTTTGGTTAATTCCTAAGACAATCATTTTCTTTCCCATAGGAAGTTGCACTTTTGTTAAGGTTTGCCTGGTTGTGGCACCCATTGAAGTTGAGGCCTCGATAGGGGATTGATTTAAATTACGAATTGCGTGAGCAGTAATTCGAATCGATAAAGGAATGCTGTAAACCATTGTTGCAATCGTTGCTGAAGCTGCACCAATTAAAAAGAAAAGAGCTAAAGGTGCTAAATAAACTAAGGTTGGCAATATTTGAGCTAAATCTAAAAATGGCGTTAAGATTTTTAACACTCGATCAGAAAGACCTGCAAATACTCCAAGTGGAATACCAATTGATAAAGAAAGAATCACTGCAGCAAGTGTCATAGCGATTGTGTCCATGGTGAAAGTCCACATTCCTAAGAAGCCACATCCAATTAATAAAGAAACAGCTAAAAGCATGGTTCGTAAATTACTGGTTGCAAATACGATGAATGCCACAACACCAATAACTCCAAGCCAGCCCAGAACTGGAATAATCGAATTAGGCGCAGGGGTTGCAATTAACATTCTGATTAATTCCACAAACCCATTAATAAATGCCCGAATTGGGTTGAAGAAATAAATAAAGGCAGTACTTTTTGTGCGATTGCCACGAATGGAAGCTGCTGCATCTCCAGCAGCAGAAGTTGCGAAAGTGTTTTGATAAGTAGGAAGTTCTAAATTTGCCATCCCTTTGAAAATTAAGGCAAGGGGTGTCCAGATTCCAATAATAATAAGAATTAAATAACGTGATTTAATTTTCCATACTCTATTAATAAATGAATTATTTAATAAAACGGTCACACTGTTTCCTCTGCCAATAACCTTAAAATATCTTGATCAGAAACAATTCCTAATAGTTTGCCATTTTCAATAACTTTAACTGGGCGTCTACTTTCTAAAATCACTTTCGAAGCCTCAAGGATAATTGTTTCTGCAGGCAATTCCAGACCACTTGTATCTTCTCCAGCACCGGCAGGTCGAGCCAAATATTTAAGAGTTAAAACATGTGATTTAGAAATATCGCGCATAAAATCTGCAACATAAGAATCAGCTGGTTTAGCAACTAGTTCTTCTGGAGTGCCCATTTGCACAATTGCCCCATCACGCATTATGGCAATTCGATCACCAAGTTTCATAGCTTCACTTAAATCGTGGGTAATAAACACCATGGTTTTACCCACTTCTTTATGTAATCTAATTACTTCACTTTGCATATCTCTTCTGATTAGTGGATCAAGAGCTGAAAATGGTTCATCTAAAAACATAACTTGAGGATCAACTGCTAAAGCTCTAGCAAGTCCAACTCTTTGTTGCATTCCTCCAGAAAGTTGTTCTGGATAGGCTTGGGAATAACCTTGCAGCCCCACAAGTTCTATAACACTTTCAGCTTTTTTATGTCGCTCAGCTTTTTTCATACCATTGATTTCAAGGGAATAAGCAATATTGTCAATAACACTTCTATGGGGTAATAAACCAAAATGTTGAAAAACCATTGAGAAAGCAGATTTTCTAAGCTCTCTTAAACGAGTAGGGGAGGCTGTTAAAATATCTTCACCGTTTAGCAAAACAGAACCAGCAGTTGGCTCAATTAATCTCGTTAAACATCTAACTAAAGTTGATTTACCAGATCCAGATAATCCCATGACCACAAAAACTTCACCAGGGGCTACATCAAATGAAATATCTCGCACAGCTGCTGTGTTACCAGTTTTAGCTAAAAGTTCAGCTTTTGGAAGTGATGCATCGGTAGAGCCAACAATATTTTCTGGATTTTCACCAAATACTTTCCACAATCCTCTAACCGAGATTGCAGAAGATGTGTTGTGCTGGTTCATTTGACTTCCTTCCCATCAAACCAATGAGTTACCCCAGGTTTTAGATTTTGCCAAACATGTTTTGGCTCTTGGTATTCGGCTAAACCAGCAGGTCCTAATTCTCGTCCAATTCCTGATTGTTTGAATCCTCCCCATTCGGCTTGTGGCACATAGGGATGGTAATCATTAATCCAAACAGTACCGACTCTTAACGATTTTGCTACCCTTTTGGCTTTATTTGAATCATTAGTCCACACCGCTCCAGCTAAACCATAAATTGTGTCATTTGCTAATTCGATCACTTGCGTTTCAGTTTTGAAAGTTTCGACTGTTAAAACAGGTCCAAATGATTCATCTTGCACACATTGCATTTTGGCATGGCAATTATCTAACACTGTTGGTCGAAAGAAAAATCCTTTTTGTAATGCAGGATCAGTTGGACGCTTGCCCCCAGCTTTTAATATTGCACCTTCAGAAATTGCTTGCGCAACATATTTCTCAATCTTTATGAGATGGTTTTCGCTAATAAGTGCACCTGTTTCAGTTGCCTCATCACCTGGAAAACCTAATCTGATTAAATCTGCTCGTCTTGCTAGTTCAGTTACAAAAGTGTCATGAATGCTTTCTTCAACCAACAATCTGGCCCCAGCAGAACAAACTTGTCCCGAATGAAGAAATACTGCATTTAAGGCATTATCAAGTGCAGCTTCTTGATTAGCGTCTGCAAAAACAATATTGGGATTTTTTCCACCAAGTTCTAATGCTATTTTTTTAACTGTTTTACTTGCTTCAACCATTATCTGTTTTCCAGTGTTTAACCCACCAGTGAAAGAAACCATGTCAATATCTGGATGATTACTTAAAGGCACCCCTGCAACTAATCCAGAACCCAAAACCATATTGGCCACACCCGCTGGAACTCCAGCTTCAATCAATGTGTCCATTAATAGAGAAGTTGTGGAAGGAGTTAATTCACTTGGCTTGATAACAAAAGTGCAACCAGCAGCTAGAGCAGGAGCAATTTTCCATGATGCTTGTAAAAGGGGATAATTCCAAGGGGTAATTAACCCAATTACTCCGACAGGCTCAAAATCTATTTCACTATTAATTTCTTGCCTGCCTACTTCAACTTTTCTAGAACTTTGAGTTTTTATTAATTCTGCATAGTATTTAAAAACTTTAATAACATCATCCATGTCATATTCAGATTCGATAAATCTTTTTGCAGTGTCTTGTGACTCAGCTTTTACATAAATTTGTTTATCTCGTTCTAGTAATTCTGCTACTTTGGTCAATATTTCACTTCTGTGAATATTTGTAGTTTTTGGCCAAGGTCCTTTTTCGAACGCATTTTTTGCAGCATTTATTGCTTGCTCAACATCAGTTTTAGTTGCCTCTTGGGTAGTTTCAACAATCTCACCATTGGCAGGATGAATAATGTTTCTGGTTTCTAGACTGGAAGATTTAACTCGTTTCCCATTGATAAATAAATCAATCATGCTGCACCTACGTTTTGCGAAATTTTTTCTGCTACTTCAAGCACAATTTTAGATATTTCTGAGATTCTTGCTTTTGAAATTCTAAAAGCAGGTCCAGAAACAACTAAAGCTGCGCTAACTTCATTTAAAGAATTTCTTATCGGTGCAGCTATGGCAACTAATCCAATTTCCATTTCCTCAACAGCTAGGGCAAAGCCTTGTGATCGAACTTTGGCTAATTCTTTTTCTAACGTGGCTAAATCAGTAATAGTATTTTCAGTAAATTTTGTAAATTTTTTAGGTAGTGAAAGTTTTAATTGATCAACACTTTTCCAGGCAGTCAAAACTTTTCCAGTTGCTGTGCAATAGGCAGGTACTCTTTGGCCAACCCAAGCCCTCATACTTAAAGCACTTGGTCCTGCGACTTGATCAACATAAAGAACTTCGTTGCCAGAAAGAACCGCAATGTTTACAGTCTCACCAACTTTGAGAGCTAAATCTTGAGCATAAGGTCGGGCCAGGGAAACTGCATCAATTTTTGCTGAAACCAGTCCTGCCAATTTAATAATTCCTAAACCAAGTTTGTATCTGCCTCTTTGCCCAATTTGTTCAACTAAACCTCTTTTTTCTAAGGCTTGGATTAGGCGAGAAGCCGTCGATTTGTGAACTTGCAAACTACTAGCTAAGTCAGTTACCCCGGCTTCGCCTTTCTGGGCAAGAAGCTCCAATATTTCTAAGGCTCGATCCACAGACTGGACTGGGGACTCGTGAGAAAGCGCCAAAGGGCGAGACAAGTTGCTCATGGCGAAACACTAAAGCCAAACTGGCTATTTTGAAAGGGGTTTGGGAAATAAATTTATTTATTCCCAGTGCACTATATACATGTGGTTAAATTGCTCTAGAGTCTAATGATTCATTAGGCTCTTTCCAGTAGACGAATTTAAGCCACAAGCCCCACCTCGTCCCAAGGAGTAATAAACACGTGACCGCAGGTTTTGATAGCCATCCTCTTGGAAATGCTCATATTCCATCTCAATATGTAGATAGCGATCCTGTTGAAACCGCTGAATGGCGTGAATCTTTAGAAGCAGTCACTAAAAACCAGGGCAGCACAAGAGCAAGATTTTTGATGCTAGAAATGCTTCGTAGAGCAGCTGAACTTGGTTTAGAAGTACCCACAATCGCAAGCACTGATTATATAAACACAATTGCTCCTGAAAATGAACCTTGGTTTCCAGGGGATGAATTTATTGAAAGACGTATCAGAGCATTTATTCGTTGGAATGCAGCGATCATGGTTCATCGCGCCCAAAAATATGGTGTTGGTGGACACATTTCAACATATGCATCAAGTGCTTCACTTTACGAAGTTGGTTTTAACCATTTCTTTAGAGGACATGATGCACCAGGTGGTGCTGACCAATTATTTTTTCAAGGACATGCTTCCCCAGGAATGTATGCAAGAGCATTTTTAGAAGGAAGATTAAGTGAATCGCAATTAGATGGATTTAGGCAAGAACTTTCACATTCAGGTGGAGGATTGCCTTCTTATCCTCATCCTCGATTAATGCCAAATTTTTGGCAATTTCCAACTGTTTCGATGGGACTTGGTCCACTTAATGCTGTCTATCAAGCAAGATTTAATCGATACTTACATGCTCGCGGTATCAAAGATACGTCTGATCAAAGAGTTTGGGCATTTCTTGGTGATGGTGAAATGGATGAACCAGAATCAATCAGTGGAATCGTATTAGCGGCAAGAGAAAAATTAGATAACTTAACTTTTGTTGTCAACGCAAACTTACAAAGACTAGATGGACCGGTAAGAGGTAATGGAAAAGTTATCCAAGAACTTGAAAGTTTATTTAGAGGTGCTGGATGGAATGTAATAAAAGTTATTTGGGGAAGATCCTGGGATCCATTACTGGCCCAAGACAATGAAGGCGCCTTAGTTAATTTAATGAATTCAACTCCTGATGGAGATTTTCAAACCTACAAGGCAGAAAGTGGAGCCTATATTCGCGAACATTTCTTTGGTCGAGATCCAAGAACAAAAGCATTAGTTGAACCAATGAGTGATGATGAAATTTGGGCTTTGAAACGAGGGGGGCATGATTACCGAAAACTTTATGCTGCCTATAAATCTGCAACTGAACATAAAGGTCAACCAACTTTAATTATTGCTAAAACTATTAAAGGTTGGACTTTAGGTTCTCATTTTGAAGGCAGAAACGCAACACATCAAATGAAAAAATTAACGGTTGATGACTTGAAAAAATTCAGAGATACTCTTTATTTAGAAATTCCAGATTCTAAATTAGATGAGAAAAATCCTCCCTATTATCATCCAGGCCAAAACGATCCAGTAATTCAATATATGCAAGAAAAAAGAAAACAATTGGGTGGATATTTGCCAGAACGTCGTACAAATAATAAACCTCTAATTTTACCTGGTGATCAAGTTTATGAAGCAGTAAAGAAAACTTCAGGTAAACAACAAGTTGCAACCACAATGTCATTTGTAAGGTTAATTAAAGACTTAATGAAAGATAAAAATATTGGTCCAAGATTTGTTCCAATCATTCCAGATGAAGCTAGAACTTTTGGTTTAGATTCAATATTTCCTACCGCAAAAATTTATTCACCAGTTGGACAAAATTACACTTCAGTAGATAGAGAATTATTTTTAGCTTATAAAGAGTCATTAACTGGACAAATACTTCATGAAGGCATAAATGAAGCAGGCTCTGTTTCATCTTGGACTGCAGCTGCTACAAGTTATGCCACACATGGCGAATCAATGATTCCTTTCTATATTTTTTATTCAATGTTTGGATTCCAAAGAACAGGTGATCAATTCTGGTTAGCCATGGATCAAATGGCCAGAGGTTTTGTGATTGGGGCAACTGCGGGTCGAACAACATTGACTGGTGAAGGTTTACAACACGATGATGGACAATCAATGTTGTTAGCAACCACTAATCCTGCTGTTGTGGCATATGATCCAGCATTTGGTTTCGAAATAGCCCACATTGTGCAAGATGGCTTGAAGCGCATGTTTGGTGAAAATCCTGAAAACATTTATTACTACATAACCGTTTATAACGAACCATATGAACAACCAGATCAACCAGAAAATCTCAATGTTCAGAATTTACTTAAAGGTGCATATTTGTATTCTGCTGCTGACATTAAATCTAATTACTCAACCGTTGCCATCATGGCTTCAGGTGTTTCTTTGCCGTGGGCAATTAAGGCCCAAACAATTTTGGCAAATGATTTTGAAGTCCGAGCAGATGTTTACTCCGTAACATCATGGAATGAATTAAGACGAGATGGTTTGGAAGTTGAAAGATTTAATTTATTGAACCCAGGATTGACCCAAAAAACAGCATTTATTACTTCTTTGCTAGAAAAACATGAAGGGCCTGTTATTGCCGTTTCTGATTGGATGAAACTTGTACCTGAACAAATAAGACCGTATTTATCTAATGATTTTCATGTTCTGGGAACCGATGGGTGGGGAGTTTCAGATACCAGGGGTGCTCTTCGTAGACATTTTCTAATTGACACAGAATCAATCGTCACACAAAGTTTAATGACATTGGTTAAAAAAGATGAAATGAAACTTCAAAAGGTGATATCAGAAACTTCTAAATACAATTTAAATGATCCGACTGCTGCAGAAACAGGAAGCACTGCAGGTGATAGTTAGTAGCAAAAATTCGGTTCTGAAGAATTTATTTTTAGTTGCAATAAGCGTAGTTTCTACTATGTATCTATATCGACCAATATTTAGTGGTAATTTAATCGGGGAGCCTTTTGATACTAGGCTTCAAATTTTAATTCATGAACATTGGTGGCGCTGGTTTAATGGAATAACTACATTCAGAAATATGGAATACTTTTACCCCGCTGATAACACCTTTGGAAATTCTGATGTATTTTTAGCACAAGGACTTACCCACAGTTTATTCCGTTTACTTGGCCTGGAAATGCATACGGCCTGGATCACAACAACCCTAATTTTTTTAGTGCTTGGAAATTTAGGTTGGGCATTTTTTGCCAAGAATTATTTTAAAAATTATGTCATACAAATTTCATTTACAATAACCATAATTTTTAGTGCGACATTTTTTGTTTATATGGTAAATGTTCCTAATGTTGTGGGTTATTTATATGTTTCTTGGTTTATGGTTCTTCTAAAATTGATAATTAATAATAAAAATAACAGAATAAAGT
>CALBND010000061.1 GCA_937896305.1 uncultured Actinomycetes bacterium | reverse complement strand
ATGAGATTTCAGAATTTAGCTGCCAAGTTGCATTCCAAGTTGTAATAACAGAAATATTTTGTAATCCACTTGTTGAAAAAACATATCTGACAGATCCATTTGGATATCCACTTCCTGGATTCGTTGTGTTGATAACTGTTCCATCACTAAATTTCCATTGCCAATTTGCTGAAGCAGTTAATAAAATAGGGATACCTGCAACAATAACTTCTTTGGGCCCAAAGTTTTTAACTTGATTACTTAATAAGAAAACTTCTGTGTTAACCAAAACATCATTTGCTGGTTGAGTTGTTGGAATTAAACTAGGCAAATATTCAATTGATTCTTCTTGCAAAGTGGTCACAACAGATTTAGGTGTGCTAGGTCCTTTTTCACCAATACATTGCAAACCTAGCGCTAACCAAGGTTCATCAACACCTAATTTCCGCCAAACTTTCATTCTTAAACCGTAAGTTCCATCAAGTCTTAAACAAGGACCTCCTCCTCCCCCGCAAAAACTAACATAAGAAAAAGGGTCTTCAACATGACAAACAGAAGTAATAGCCCAACTACAACCCTGGCAAGTGCTGGCATGAACTTGTGCTTCGGTGGAACCTGTAAAAGTATTATCGAGAAAAATTTCTCCAGTTATGCGATATCCGCCAAGTTCTTGATCACCTTGAACCTCTACTTCGGCATAGGCAGTATTGCTATTAAGACTAAATAGCAAAAAAATACAGATAGAAATGATTCGAAGTTTCATTACTTGGATGATGAATTATTTAGTGATTTTTTGCAAGACTTTCGGGACTTTTTATCCCCATTACTGTTTACTTGATTTTTTCAGACGCCAAATCTAACACTCTTATAACGGCAGGTGCGACTTGATCGGTTTCAATTAAAAATCCATCGTGTCCAAATGGTGAATTAATTACATGAAGTTCATGTTTAATTGGCAGTGCAGCAGCTAAATCTGCTTGCTGTCTTAATGGATAAAGTCGATCGGTGTCAATTCCTGCCACAATGATTGGGGCAGTAATTTTTGATAATGCTGCAGCAACTCCCCCTCTGTTTCTGCCTATATCAAAAGTTGAAATTGAATCAGATAAAACAATGTATGAATTAGCATCAAATCTTCTAGCTAATTTTTCTGCATGATGATCTAAATATGAATCAATTGCAAAACGGCCATCAGAATAAGGATCTTCCCCATCTTGATTATCTCGACCAAATCTGACATCTAATTCTGTTTCAGAACGATAAGTAAGGTGGGCAAATTTTCTAGCAATTCCTAATCCTGCATGTGGGCCATCTCCAGGTTTAGCATAGTAATAATCTCCACCTCTAAATTTATGATCTGCTTTAATCGCAGCTATTTGTGCATTTTGAGTAGCAGTTTGATCAGCAGAAGAACCGGGTGCAGAAGCAATAACAAATGCAGAACGAAGTTTTTGTGGATGTTCAACTGCCCACTCTAAAACTCTCATGCCACCCATTGATCCACCAACAATTGATGCCCAAGTTTCAATTTCTAAAGAATCAGTTAAACGTTTTTCAATTTCAACTTGATCACTAACAGTGATTCGAGGAAATCTTGAACCCCAAGGTTTTCCACTTTCATCTTTTGAAGATGGACCTGTCGTTCCTTGACATCCACCTAAAACATTTGCACAAACTACAAACCATTCATTGGTGTCAATTACTTTTCCTTCACCAACTAAGTCATCCCACCAACCTCGAGATAAATGACCTGGAACATCTAAACCTGAAACATGAGAATCACCTGTTAAAGCATGTTCAATAAATATTGCATTTGTGGCATTACTGTTTAATTTTCCGTAAGTTTCATAAGCAACTCTTACTTTCGGTAATGAACCACCTAGTTCTAAATCAATTGAACCTAAGTCAATAAATTTTCGATTACCAGCTTGATCGCCTTCCTGCCACGCACCCGTGACAGGAATTGGACCGTCGTAATTAATTGCCATTTTTAATTAAGCACCTTTAGCAGCTTGGAAACCTGCGTCAAGATCTGCCAAAATATCGTTTATATTTTCAATTCCAACAGCTAAACGAATTAGGCCTGGAGTTACTCCAGTTTTTAATTGTTCATCTGGTGATAATTGAGAATGTGTTGTGGAAGCAGGTTGGATAACCAAACTTCTAACATCTCCAATATTGGCAACATGTGAATGCAGAACTAATGCTTCCACAAATTTCTTGCCAGCTTCTAAACCAGCTTTTAATTCAAATGACAAAACAGCACCAGAACCAAGAGGTGCATATTTTATTGCTAGTTTGTTCCACTTATTTGATTTAAGTGAAGCATAATTAACTTTTGCGACCTCATCGCGTTTCTCTAGCCATTCAGCTACTGCCTTAGCATTTTGCACATGTCTTTCAATTCGCAAAGACAAAGTTTCTAATCCTTGCGCAATTAGCCAAGCATTAAAAGGAGATACAGCTGCCCCGAAATCTCTTAATAAAACAATTCTGGCGCGAAGAATGTATGCCAATTCTCCAAGTGCCTCGGCATAAACTAAACCGCCATACGAAGGATCTGCAGTGTTGTATTGCGGATATTTAGCGGCATTCTTTTTCCAATCAAATTTGCCACTATCAACAATTACACCTGCCACAGCTGTGCCGTGTCCACCGATGTATTTAGTTGCTGAATGAACAACAATGTCTGCACCATGTTCAATTGGTCGAACCAAAAATGGTGTGGCAACAGTGTTATCAACAATTAAAGGAACACCGTTTTCGTGAGCAATTTTTGATACCCCTTCGATATCTAGGATTGCACAAGATGGATTTGAAATACTTTCACCAAAAAATGCTTTAGTGTTTGGACGAACCGCGGCTTGCCATGATTGTAAATCATCTGGGTTTTCCACAAAAGTGACTTCGATTCCATATCGAGGCAAGGTGTAGTGAAACAAATTAAAAGTTCCACCATAAAGATTTGGACTTGCCACAATATGATCACCGGCTTCTGCCAAATTTAAAATGGCATAAGTTTCAGCAGCCTGACCACTTGCTAATAGCAAAGCACCAACTCCACCTTCAAGTGAAGCAATTCGTTCCTCCACCGCAGATTGCGTTGGATTCATGATGCGGGTGTAGATATTTCCTGGCTCAGCTAATGCAAATAGATCTGCTGCATGCTTGGTGTCACGAAATGTATATGACGTTGTTTGATAAATCGGTAAAGCTCTTGAACTGGTTTGTGAATCAGGTGTTTGACCAGCATGCACTTGACGGGTTTCAAAACTCCATGAATTACTCATTTGTTTCCTCTTTTTAGTTTTTGGGTCTTACGACATTCGCTTTGAGTGCCGCATAAATGCGGGTTCTAATTTTGAATTTGTCAACAAACTAACTATTTTTTGGTAGCACAAATAAACGTGCTGTGAAAAAAAGTTTGTTAATTGTGATGACAAAAACGCAATTAGTGCCCCTTAGTACTTGGGGTCCCACTCATTTAATTTGCGTAAGACCCGCGCTTGCCGATCACACTTTGTAATCGACCTGGTCTACACCCGGAGCACCCCACCGCGGTGGAGGGTTGCCGTTCAGCTAGCCGGGGCTTGATACTGAAACTCTTGACCTGTCCAAAACTTTACTAAACAAACAAAAGATTCTCAACCCCAGGGGTTTGAGATTTTGGTGAAGGCATCCCTAAATTGCCAGGGGGGCATCCCAGAATCCAAACTGCTCTCCAAAAGTTTGGCTAGCCGATATGAAGGATCAATGCTTAAAGCAGTATTTAAAGCACTCCTAGCAAGCACTCCTTCCCCGGCTTGCCATAAGAAAGCTGAGATACAACAACAGATAGCAGATTTAAAATCTTTACTACTATTTTTAACAACCTTGGCCCACTGGTTTGCAAACTCAACCAAGTAAATATGTAAATCTGCACCTTCCTGAGCTTTTTCAATATGGTGGGCCAATAAAGCGTCTCGTACAGCGATATCGCTTAAGCCCAATAAAAGGGTTGCTTGGGCTTTCTTGCTGGTGAGTGAATTATTTATCAGATATTTAAAGATTCGTTTTTGCCATTGAGTATATTTTTTAGTTTTTTGAGCTTGTAGTTGTTTTAGTTGTAGCTCTTGAATTTGGCTTTCAATTTCTTCATCAAGTTCATATTCAGATAACCAGGCAGAAATTTCACCTTTATCTTGTAGCCCGCGTCCTGCTAACACCAATTCAACTTGGGCAAGTGAATTTTTAGTTTTATCTAAAACTCTTCCCTCTAGAGGGCAACATGTTAAATCCTGACAAATATATGAGGCCCAATGATCTTGACTTACCCACAAAATATCTCGAATATGGATATCTGAGTTCAAAAGGATTTGCAATTGGCTCACCAATTCTAAGTAATGTTCTGGGTTTTGTTTAACATAAAAAACCACCACAATCCCCTCTGCCCCAGCACGAGTTATAGTTTCTTGCAGATTTGTCACAAATTCTGTTTCAATGGTTTCTGCTGGATTTGGTAGATCTAAAGCCATGGAGACAAGGACTGAGTCACTTTTGTCTTTTAGGGCGATGATTATTAATTCTTCATCAGGCTCATATCCAATTAAGTGTGGAATTGTGGTTAATAAATCAAGGGGTCCTGTGATTTCAATTTTTTTAGTATTTGTCATACCAGCAGTGTGAATGATTTAAGAAACTATTTTGTCTTTTGGTTTTTAAAATGGGAAAAACTAAACCCTGGGGATATTTATCACCCAGGGTTTATCCTCTAACAGGAATTACCACCTCTTACTAGGGAGGATTAAGGTAGCAACTCCACACTTTTGATTAATGCTGTCCAATTACCACTTGGTGCGATAATTGTTACTTGATCACCTTTTTTGTTTCCCATAATTGCCACACCTAAGGGTGATTCAGCTGATATGCGTTCATCATCTATATGGGCTTCACTTGGATGCACCACTCGAACCACAAATGTTTCTTTTTTGGTTTGAATTTTGACCAATGCCCCTAAAACAATTTTGTCATTTTTGAGCAACACATCAGGTTTGCCTGCTTCAGAAATTAAAGATTCTAGAGAGCCTGCTTCATCGGTGAGTCGAATAAATTCAGCAGAGTCTCGCTCATCTCGATCAGGTGAATTTAATATCACAGCCAAGGCTGGAAGTTTAACTTCTCTGATTTCGTTGATTTGTTTTTGTAATTCACTTCTGCCAAATTCGGTCAGTATTAAAGGAAGAGAATTATTTTTTTTAACAGCAGATTTCATGGTCAACTCCCGGGTATAGCAAATAAACGGTTTTGTTTATTTGTTTTCCCGAGGTCTCTCCCAGCCAAGTTTTTATTCACTTGGTGCGGCGCCGGAAGTAAACTGCTACTTCGTGCTGACGACGATCGCGTTGGTAGGGGTACTCCCCTCGTACACGTATAAATATAAACCAAAAATTGAACTTTGCAACATTTCCCAGACTCTTATTACCTAATGTTCACTTTCCTCACAAAATTTGCCTATTTCAGAGGACAAATTGTGTGTGATTCTTTAGCGAACCCGACTCAACTGCCAAGTAAAAAAGCTGATTGCTCCTGCTAATACTTGAGGCACGAAAAAGAAACCTCGCCACAATAAAACAACCGAAACACTTAAAACAGCAGGCACTCCTAAGGTTTGCATGAAAGTTGCCATGATCACATCTGTTGTGCCAAGCCCGCCAGGAGTTAAGGGAATTGAGGTTCCAATTCGGCCAAAACAAAAAACAGCAAACAATGACAGAGGATTGATACTCACATTTAATGCCACAGCGCAAGCCAGCAAAATTAAAAACATTCCTATTTGAACCATAAAATTAGTAAAAGTTATCTGTTTCCATTTTTGTAAAACAACATCAATAACTTGTTTTCTGAAACTAATAATTGAGACCCGGGCATCAATACTTGTTTTATTGAATATTTTGCGCACAGGATTTATAAGGGAATTTAAAAAAGATCCTACTTTGCTAGCTCCAGTATCAGATCTCAAGGCAATTATGAATGCAAAAATAGTAAAAATTAAGATTGCTACACAAATAATAGTTGTCTGCCATAGTCCAGTTAAAGTTTCACCAGCCATTAAAAGTGCGATCAGGCCAAGGACTGGCATGAAAAATGCGATAAGTCCATTCCAAACACTTGAAATACCAAGTGTTGATCCAACGACTTGTGAGGAGATACCAAATGATTTAAGCATTGAGTATTGCAATCCCAAACCGATAGTTCCTCCTGCTGGAAGTGAGTTACTAATAGCAAATGAGGTATTTCTGACCAGGAAGGCTTGCCAGAAAGTTAAACCTGGAGTTGTAACTAGATAAGGGTATTGAAAAACCCACAAGTTAAAAATTATGCTTAAAATAATTAAGGCCAACGAAATAAGACTTAAATTTTGAACTGTTTGTACTATTTGGGCTAACTCGGCATCTTTTAAAAACCAACTGAAGACAAACCATAAAACGACGACTGTTAAGAAAATCGATAAAAATTTAGAAAGCAATAATTTATTTCCGCGCATTTTAAGCTAATTCTTCTAATAAATGAGCTAAAGCCGAAGGAACAAATGCATGTATTTGAGTTCCATCATCTAAATGATTAGAACTAATAACTTTTCCATCTTGATGTATTTTTGCTAACAAATCACCACGAGAATATGGAATTGTCAGCATCACTTCTACTGTTGGATCAGGAAGGCGATCATCTATTACCTTTAATAGTTTTTCAATTCCTAGGCCGGTGTGGGCTGAAACTAAGATACCTTCTGGAAAAATTCTTTGTAGCTCGCTAATTCTAAGATCATCTATTTGATCACATTTATTAATAGCAATTATTTCTGGAATATCTTGTGCTTTTATTTCTGTTAAAACTTCCCTAACTGAATTAAACTGCTCATATGGATCAACATCACTTCCATCTATGACATGCACAATTAAATCAGCATCACTAACTTCTTCTAAAGTAGATTTAAATGCATCAATTAATTGATGCGGTAAATGTCTGACAAAACCTACAGTGTCAGCAATCGTAATTGTTCTTCCCGAAGGTGTTTGTGATTTTCTAACCGTAGGATCCAGGGTTGCAAATAAAGCATCTTCCACTAACACACCAGCACCGGTTAAACGATTCAATAGAGAGGATTTACCAGCATTTGTATAACCTGCAATGGCAACTGAAGCAACATTACTTTTTCTTCTAGAATTTCTTTGGACATCTCTTGAACGTGCCATATCTTTTAAATCTTTTCTTAACTTTGTCATCTGATGATGAATTCGTCTACGATCAGTTTCAAGTTTGGTTTCACCAGGACCACGAGTTCCAATTCCAACACTTGCGCCACTTGCAGCCTGTCTACTAAGGGCATCTCCCCAACCTCTTAAACGAGGCAACATGTATTGCATTTGGGCTAGTGCGACTTGAGTTTTTCCTTCTCGACTTTTTGCGTGCTTAGCAAAAATATCTAAGATCAACCAAGTTCTATCAACAACTTTTACTTTGACCACATCTTCTAAATGTATTAATTGAGCAGGACTTAATTCCCCATCAATAATGACTGTGTCTGCACCAGTTTCTGCAACTATTTTTCGTAATTCTTGGGCTTTGCCTGAGCCAAGATATGTTGAAGGATCAGGATTGTCTCGTCGTTGAATAACTCCTTCTAACACTTCAGAGCCAGCAGTTTCTGCTAAGCGGGCTAATTCATGTAGGGATCTTTCTGCAAGTTCCCAGCTTCCTTGAGTCCAAACTCCTGCTAACACAACTTTTTCTAATTGGATTTCTCTATATTCAACTTCAGTAATATCTTGAAGTTGAGTGGAAAATGAGGCAACTCGTCTTAGGGCTGCTCTGTCTTGTAAATCTAATTCTCCAGTGTTAATAGCTTCTGCCATTACTAGTTACTAAACCACTCTGGAGGAATTATTCCTTCTTCTTCCAATACTGCTGGACCACGCATAATCATTTCACCATTTTTAAAAGTAATATTTAATGTTCCACCCGGTAAATCAATAGTGACTGAGTCAATTTTGTTATCACTCCTATCTCTTACAACTGCTGCAACTGCACAAGCACCTGTTCCGCAAGAAAGTGTTTCCCCACTTCCTCTTTCATGTACTCGCATCGCAACATGAGCTGGTGAAATAGTTTTCACAAATTCAACGTTTACACCTAAAGGAAATTCAGTGGTTGGACTAATTTCAGGGGCTTTTTCAAGTGAGCCAATTGCTGCTAGGTCATCTACAAAGCTCACAGCATGAGGATTAGGCGCATCTACCCCTTGGGCTTGGTATTTCTTGCCATTCAAACTAACTTCCACAAATGTTGGCCTTAAAATCGCTTCTTTGGTGGTCACACTGACACTTTGGTCATCATGAATTTGGGCATGGACCACACCAGCTCTTGTTTGAAAATCAAATTCTTTATTTGTAACTAAATGATGGGAATATAAATATTGTGCAAAAACTCTTGCTCCGTTGCCACACATTTCTGCGATGGAACCGTCAGCATTTCGATAGTCCATAAAAAATAAGTTATTCGGATCTTTTGAGATTCTTAAAATTCCATCAGCACCAATTCCTATGCTTCGATCACATATTCTGATTACTTGTTCAGGAGTTATCTCTATTTCGTCTAATAAATCTGGAATGAGCACGAAATCATTTTTTGTGCCATGGCCTTTCATAAATTTAATATCTATCATCATCTAACCAGTCTAAGTGAATCTTCAAAAATTTCAGGACTTGTTGCATCAAGCCAAATGATTTTAGGGTCTCTTCTAAACCAGGAAAGCTGTCTTCTAGCAAAGCGTTTGGTGGCTGCAATGGTTTGTTCTTTGGCTTGACTTAAGGAGATATGGCCATCGAGATGATTAATGACTTGGGAGTATCCCAAAGCCCTGATTGAGGTTTTACCTGCTCGAATTTTGTCTTGCAAAAGAGTCGTTTCTTCGACTAAGCCTTGTTCAAACATTTCATGAACTCGTTGGGTGATTCTTTCATCTAATAAATCTCTAGGCATATCAAGTGCTATTCGTACATCTTCATAAATAGGTGCTGACTCAGGTAATTTAGCGTTATAAGGTTTACCAGTTAATTGAATGACTTCTAATGCTCTAATTATTCTTCGAGCATTATTAGGCAATATTGTTTTCGCAGCTTCAGGATCAATTT
>CALBND010000060.1 GCA_937896305.1 uncultured Actinomycetes bacterium | reverse complement strand
ATGGTGATCAAAGAATCGGTTTAGCTAAAAGCGATGTTGATGCGATAATGGCTGTTCCAGTGGCCACCATTAAAAATGATGAATTTGCTTTAAAAAACTTGCTTGAACATTTAAATGAAACCGGATATCTTGATATTTATATAGGATTACCTAAACATTTATCTGGAGTGTTAGGTCAGTCAGCTCTTAAAGCACAAGAATTTGCACGAAAATTATCAGCAGAAATTGATGTCGATTCGATCAGAATGCTTGATGAGAGGTTAACCACAACTAGTGCCAGTGCTCGTTTGCAAGAAAGTGGTGTCAATACTCGCAATCAAAAGAGCATAATTGACCAAGCCGCCGCCGTAGAATTATTAGAGTTTGCTCTAGATTCAGAAAAGCGAACTGGAAATATCCCAGGACTCAAGATTGATGAGGTGAAGTAAATGCCATCAATTTTAGAACCATTTAACAAAGAAAAAAATACTTTCAAGACACCTTTGCAACCCTTACCTTATTTAAAAATTGGTTTAGGAATATTTGCGGTAATGATGTTAATAGTTGTAGGTACCTTTATTCCCAAAGGCTCGATATCGATAACTGATGGACCGGGGGGAAGCGGTCCAGTACAAATTTCTATAGAAGCAGGTCAGTCATTGACCGAAATTGGAAAGACTTTAGCAAGAGCAGGAGTTGTAAAGAATTATTTAGATTTTGTTAATGCCGCAGAAGATATTCCACAATCAAGTCAAATTGGACCTGGAAAATATAACTTAGTCAAAAGTATGGGTGCTAAAGAAGCCATATTCTTACTGCTTGACCCAGAAAGCAAAGTAAGCATAAAAATTGTAATCCCAGAAGGTGCACGATCAAAATATGTTTATGCAGCAGCAGCCCAAGCCCTAGGTGTGACAGCTGCAGAGTTTGAGGCAATTGCTAAAGACCCTAAAGATTTAGGTTTACCTGAATACGCCAAAAATAATGTTGAAGGATTTTTATTTCCCGCAACTTATCGTTTCGATGAAGGTGTTAAACCAGTAGATGTCTTAAAACAAATGATTAAACGTTTCAATCAGGCAGCAGAAGAAACCCAGCTTGAAGCAACAGCTAAAGCAAATGGTTTAAAACCATACGACGTGATAATTATTGCCAGTATTGTTGAAAAAGAAGTTGCACCTACAGATCAATCAAGAGCAGCAAGAGTAGTTTTGAATCGTTTAAAAAAACCTATGCGTTTGCAACTAGATAGTACTTTGAATTATGAATTAGATGACAATGCTGTGATTTTGACTAGTGAACAACTACAAAAAGATTCTCCATACAACACTTATACAAATGATGGATTGCCTCCAGGCCCTATCTCTAATCCGTCCTTTACAGCCATAAATGCTGTACTAAATCCAGATGATGGCGACTGGTTGTATTGGGTAACAATAAATCTTGACACCAAAGAAACTAAATTTGCCTCAACTAACGAGCAGTTCCTAAAAGACAAACAAGAATTCTTACGATGGTATGCACAAAATAAATGAGTACCAAATTTGCAGGTGTAGCAGGGAGTCCCATCGCTCATTCTCTTTCTCCTCAAATTCATTTAGCTGGATATAAAGAATTAGGGATAGATTGGGATTATAAAAAATTTGAATTAGATCAAGCAGGCTTAGTCGAATTTGTAAAAAACCGTGACCCAGAACTTGTGGGTCTTTCTTTAACAATGCCTTTAAAAGAAATTCCTTTCCAATTTGCTGACAATATTACGCAAACGGCTCAAGAAGTTAAATCTATTAACACTTTGCTCTTTAAAGAGGGAAAAGTTTTAGCAGGCAATACCGATATTTATGGAATTGTGATGGCGCTAAAAACTAACAAAAATCTTGACATTTCAAAACCTGCCGTGATTGGTAGTGGGGCAACAGCAAGATCGGCTTTGTCTGCGTTGAAAGAACTTGGCGCTAGGCACATCCAAATTTGTGCCAGAAATTCTGAAAAGATTCAAGAGATGAACCTGATAGCCACAAATTTGGGATTAGATTTAGAAGTTATTGATTGGAAAAACATTCATCAAGCGCTTGCTGCCACCACAGTGATTAGCACTTTGCCAAGTGGTGGAATGGATGCATTTGCTGATCGAGGACCAGAAATTCCAGG
>CALBND010000059.1 GCA_937896305.1 uncultured Actinomycetes bacterium | reverse complement strand
AATCATCAATCCCCATATCTTCACCAGTTGATTTCATTTCTGGTCCTAAAACTGAATCAACTCCACTAAACCGTCCAAAAGGTAATACGGCTTCTTTCACCGCTACTCCTGCGCCTAGGAGCTCATCTGAACCATCTCCTTGTAGAGGTAAAATTCCAATTTTTCTTAATTCAGAAATTTTTGTTCCTAACATAATTCGAGAACATGCTTTGGCAAGTGAAACACCAGTTGCCTTAGAGACGAAAGGAACAGTTCTTGAGGCACGAGGATTAGCTTCCAAAACATAAAGTTGCCCTTCTGCAATCGCATATTGCACATTAAGTAATCCGATTACTCCCACTCCTTGACCAATTGCGAACGTACTTTCTTTGATTTGTTTTATTTGTTCCTTCGTCAACGACATTGGGGGTAATGCGCAAGCCGAATCACCAGAGTGAACTCCTGCTTCTTCGATGTGTTCCATGATCCCGCCAATGAACATTTCTTCACCGTCAAATAAGGCATCAACGTCTATTTCTAAAGCGTCATCTAAAAATCTATCTACTAAAACGGGATGTTCAGGATTTATTTCAGTTGCCTTATCAATATATTTTGACAACATTTCCTCGTCATAAACAATTTCCATTCCCCTGCCGCCCAATACATAGGAAGGTCTCACTAAAACTGGATAACCTATGTCGTTTGCAATTTTCTTTGCTTCTGCAAAAGAAGCAGCCATTCCATGTTCTGGGGAAAGTAAATTCGCTTTTGTAAGCACTTTGCCAAAAGCACCTCTTTCTTCAGCAAGATGTATCGCCTCTGGACTTGTGCCAACTATGGGAACTCCGTTATCTTTCAATTTTTGAGCTAAACCAAGTGGTGTTTGTCCACCTAGTTGCACAATTGCTCCCAAAACTTTTCCAGATTGGCTCTCAGCATAATAAATTTCCAAAACATCTTCTAAAGTTAATGGTTCAAAATAGAGTCGATCTGATGTGTCGTAATCTGTTGAAACGGTTTCTGGATTGCAGTTAACCATGATGGTTTCGTAACCTGCTTTTTTTAATGTTTGTGCTGCATGAACGCAAGAATAATCAAATTCGATTCCTTGCCCGATTCGATTAGGTCCTGAACCTAAGATAATTACTTTTTCTTTGTCAGAACTTAAAACTTCTGTTACTTGATCGTAACTTGAATAATGATAAGGAGTTTTAGCTAAGAATTCTGCAGCGCAAGTGTCCACAGTTTTGTAAACAGGTCTTAATCCCAGTTCGTGTCTTAATCGTCTTATTTCGTCTTCACTTTTGTTTAATATTTGTGCTATCTGTTTATCAGAAAAGCCATGTTGTTTAACATATTTCAGGAAATCAATGCTAAGAGAAGTATTTTTAATTTCTCCCGCAATTTCATTTATCAACTGAATTTGATCTAAGAACCAGGGATCAATCTTTGTACTTTCATGAACTTGTGCGACACTTGCACCTGCAAAAAGAGCCCTTTGCACATTATTGATTCTTCCATCAGTTGGTCTCTTAATAATCTCTAGTAAATCACCCACATTTTCTGTCGATTTGCTAAAATCAAAGACTCCATCTTTCTTCTCTAAACTGCGTAATGATTTTTGTAGTGCCTCAGTGAAATTTCTCCCAATTGCCATAGCTTCACCCACACTCTTCATGTGAGTTGTCAAAGTTGTGTCAGCTCCTGGAAATTTCTCGAATGCAAACCTTGGCACCTTTACCACTACGTAATCCAACGTAGGTTCAAAAGAGGCTGGGGTTTCTTTTGTAATATCGTTAGGTATTTCATCAAGTGTGTAACCGATGGCAAGTTTGGCAGCAATTTTTGCTATCGGAAATCCAGTGGCTTTTGAAGCAAGCGCTGAGGATCTTGAAACTCGTGGATTCATTTCAATAACGATCATTCGACCATCATCAGGATTTATCGCAAATTGAATATTGCAACCACCAGTATCGACTCCAACTTCTCTAATCACCGCAATAGCAATATCTCTCATATGTTGATATTCACGATCTGTCAAAGTCATAGCTGGGGCAACTGTTATGGAATCACCAGTGTGAACACCCATTGGATCAAAATTTTCTATTGAACAGATAACCACCACATTGTCATGGTGATCTCGCATTAATTCAAGTTCAAATTCCTTCCACCCGATAATGCTTTCTTCCAACAAAACTTCACTAGTGGGTGATGCTTGCAACCCAGAGGAAACAAATTTAATTAGCTCTTCTTTACTGTAGGCAATTCCAGAACCAGCACCACCCATTGTGAAAGAAGGTCTTATCACAATTGGGTAACCTAATTTATCTGCACTAGCAATACATTCATCTAACGAATGACAAATTTCGCTTGCAGCACTATTGCCACCAATTTTTGCAACTATTTTTTTAAATTTTTCGCGATTCTCTCCACGCTCAATTGCCTCAACTTTTGCACCGACAAGTTCAACGTTATATTTTTCAAGTATTCCTTCACGATGTAATGCCATAGCGGCATTGAGTGCCGTTTGTCCACCTAAAGTTGGCAATATAGCGTCAGGTTTTTCTTTGATTATTATTGGAGTCATCGCAACCTCATCTTTTGGAATTACA
>CALBND010000058.1 GCA_937896305.1 uncultured Actinomycetes bacterium | reverse complement strand
TGAAGTGGCAAAGAATTTAGTTAACGATTTACAACCTGCAGCACTTTCGTTAAAACCAGAATTAAGAAGATTACTTAGAGCAGGTCAAGAAGCAGGAGCTTTAGCTGGAATTGTTTCAGGCTCTGGTCCCACTGTGGTGTTTCTGTGTTTTGATGACACTTCAGCTCAAGATATTGCACTTGATTTATCAATTTCAGGAACCTGCACATCAGCAGTAACTGCTTATGGTCCAGTACCAGGAGCCAGAGTTAAATAGTTATTGTTGAGTTTTTAAAGTTGGATGTGCTTTTAAATCAGTTAAACCATTCCAAACAAAGTTAACAACTTGGGCAACTATTTCATTTTTAGAAACATGTCTTTCTTCTTGCCACCATTGACCAGTCAGGGCCACAGATCCAACTAAGCTTCGGGCATAAATTCCTGCTGAGTTAACTGGTAATCCAAATCTTTCAAAAGCTTCTCTTAAAACATTTTCACATTGATTAACAATGTCATTAACTAAACCTGAATAAGCACCAGAACCTTGTGCTGCTGGGGCATCTCTTAATAAAACTTGATATCCATCTGGATGTTCATCAATGTAGGTAAAAAATGCATAAACCGCTTGTTCTAACATTTCTCGCGGATGACCTCGTTTTAAATTATCTGAAACTGTGTCTAAAAGTTCTCTAGTTTCACGATCAAGAATTACTGCGTAAAGTCCTTCTTTGCTTCCAAAGTGTTCATAAATAACTGGTTTAGAAACCGAAGCCCACTGCGCAATTTCTTCAACAGAAGCAGCTTCATAACCTTTTTCGGCAAATAAATGTCTGGCAACATTAATTAACTGCTCGCGTCTTTCATGCCCACTCATTCGAGTACGCCCTGCAGCTAATTCGACAGCTAGAGCAGCTTTAGTAATTCTTAGTCTTGCTCGCTCAGATTCTCTACGAACTTTTTCTTGAGCCTTCAGTAATTTTTTGGCAGTCTTAAGTTCTTCTTTGGTAGGTTCACTCGTTGGATTGGTAGCCACGAATCAACGTTACAACTGAGCATGGTTAGGCTTGTTCGAGCGCTGGTTCAAATGCAATAAATCAGATAAATGCTGTTCCGGGATCGTCCAATTGGCAGGACACCGGCCTTTGGAGCCGTGAATCGGGGTTCGAGTCCCTGTCCCGGAGCCACGCGCAAATAGTAGTTACCTAATAACATCAATGTTGTGAGCCAATTAAGTGCAGCAATAGTTTTGGCAGCTGGCGAAGGCAAGAGAATGCATTCGTCCACGCCAAAAGTTTTGCACCCAGTTTGTGGTGTGCCATTACTCGGACATGTTTTAAGTACCGTTTCACATTTAAGTCCTGCACAAACCACAGTTGTGATTGGTCATGGCAAGGTGCGAGTACAAAACTATTTAACTTCAGAATTTAAAAATGTTCACACAGCTATTCAGGAAAAACAAAACGGAACGGGTCACGCTGTGCAAACAGCACTAGCATCCATGAAAGAGTTCAAAGGTTTAGTTCTAATAATAAGTGGCGATACTCCTTTAATAAGTCCTGAATCATTAAAAGATTTAATCAAAGTAGCTCACCAAAATAAAGCTGCTGTTTTAACAGCAATTTTAGATAACCCAGATGGTTATGGTCGAGTAGTCAGAAATGGCGAAAATGTTACAAAAATTGTGGAAGATAAAGATGCTTCAGCAAGTGAGAAACTAATCCAAGAAATCAACACCGGAGTGTATATTTTTGATGTCCAAAGTTTAAATGAAACTATCAAGAATCTAAATTCTAAAAATAGCCAAAATGAACTTTATCTAACTGATGTTGTTGAGTTAATGACAAAAAATAATATTAATGTAGGAATAGTTAAATGTGAAGATTCCACAGAAGCTCTAGGGGTAAATGACAGAGCCCAATTAGCAACTAGTCAGCAAATAATGCAACAAAGAATTAATGAGCATTGGATGCAAAAAGGTGTCACCATGCGAAATCCGGATTCAGTAGTTATAGATATCACTGCAGAATTTGAACAAGATGTATTTATTGATTCTAATTGTCATTTACTTGGAAACACCAGAATTGCCAAGGGTGTACAAATTGGTCCAGACACAATGCTAAAAGATTGTGTTGTTGGAGAAAATTCACATTTATTAAGAACAACTGCTAATGATGCCAAGATCGGCGCCAATGCAGAAATTGGTCCTTACACATATTTAAGACCTGGCACAATTTTAGAAGATGGCACAAAAGCTGGTGCTTATGTTGAAATTAAAAACAGTGTTATAGGAAAAGGATCCAAAGTGCCACATCTTTCCTATGTAGGAGATGCCACGATTGGTGAAGGAACAAATATTGGTGCAGCCACAGTTTTTGTCAATTATGACGGTGAAAAGAAACATCACACCGTGGTTGGCGACAACGTCAGAATTGGTTCAGACACAATGCTTGTGGCCCCTGTGACAATTGGTGATGGTGCTTACACAGCTGCTGGTTCAGTCATCACAGAAGATGTGCCCTCTGGTGCATTAGGTGTGGAGAGAACAAAACAGCGCAACATTGCAGGCTGGGTGGAAAGAAAGAGAGCAAATTCTAAATCTGCTGATTCGGCACGACGAGCCCAACGAAACAAGTGAAATAAGTAGACGACAGAATTAGAGTAAGAACCACAAATGATCCCTAGGGAAAAGAGATCTTCGAAGTGGCTGATGTAGAAACCGTAACCAGCAAAAGATTGTTGCTCGCCGCTGGTCGATCACACCCAGAATTAGCTGAAGCTGTTGCTCGCGAATTAGGTGTTGAATTAGCAAAACTTTCTGCATATGACTTTGCCAATGGTGAAATATTTGTTCGATTTGAAGAATCAGTTAGAGGTTGCGACGCTTTTGTTTTGCAGTCACACACTTTGCCAATTAATAAATGGATCATGGAACAACTTTTACTAGTTGATGCTTTAAGAAGAGCTTCTGCCCGAAGAATTTCTGTGATCATGCCTTATTACGGATATGCTCGCCAAGATAAAAAACATCGTGGACGTGAACCAATCTCTGCCAGATTAATGGCTGACTTATTAAAAACTGCTGGCGCTGATCGAATCATGACAGTTGATCTACACACTTCACAAATTCAAGGTTTCTTTGATGGACCAGTTGATCATTTGTTTGCTTTAAAGATTTTGGCTGATTATGTGCAATCCAAAGTTAATAGAAACGACATCACCGTTGTATCTCCTGACTCTGGTCGAGTAAGAGTTGCTGAAAGATGGACCGATATTTTGGGCAGCCCACTTGCAATCATTCACAAACGAAGAGACCCAGATATTCCAAATGAAGTAAAAATGTTTGAAGTGGTAGGTGAAGTAAAAGATCGAGTTTGTGTTCTAGTTGATGACATGATTGACACTGGTGGAACCATTGCTAAAGCGGCCGAAACATTGTTTGACAATGGAGCAAAAGATGTAATCGTGACTGCCACTCACGCAATTTTGTCTGGCAAAGCTGCAGAAAAATTGCAACAGTCAAGAATTTCTGAAGTAGTAGTAACTGATACTTTGCCAATTGTTCCAGAATCAAGATTTAATAAATTGACCATTTTGCCCATTGCTCCTCTGCTTGCTAACGCGGTTAGAGAAGTATTCCGTGAGGGATCTGTGACAAGTCTGTTTGATGAAAGACAGCCTTCACTTTTTTAGTCTGACCCCTCGAACCAAGGCTTTGAGCCCAATTCGGTAATCTCTTATTTACGCAATTCGGCGAGGGTGGGGAAAGTTTTTCCACCGTGATCGACGGAAAGGTTCGATTAATCATGGCAAGTAAAAAACAGACAATATTCACACTTTCAGCAACTAAAAGAGAAAACTTCGGTAAAGGCGCATCTAGAAGAGATCGTGCAAACCACAGAATTCCAGCAGTTGTTTATGGCAATGGACAAGAACCATTACATGTTTCTCTAGATCACCACGATGCTTCATTAGTACTTCGTGTTCCTTATGTAACCATTAATTTAGAAATAGATGGTAAAAAAATTGTTGTGGCACCAAGACAAATTCAAAAAGATGCTTTGAAACCAATTTACAAACACGTTGACTTAGTTGTCTTAAATGATGCTGAACAAAAAACAAGAATTGATTTAGCTGAACATGCAGATGAAAGAGCTGCTGAAGAAGCTGCTAAGCGTTTGGAAATTGCTGCGAAATCCAAAGTTGATCTTGGCGAAATTGCAGTACCTGTAGCAGCTGTTGCTGCTGATGGAACCGCTGCACCTGCAACCGATGCTGCCGCAACACCTGCAGCTGAAACAAAAGAATAAATAAGGTTTTTAACTAGAAACAGTAAGGCGAGTAGATGACTGACTTTCCATGGTTAGTCATTGGTTTGGGAAATCCTGGACCAGAATATAAAAATACTCGTCACAATATTGGTGCAATGGTTATTAGCCAAGTTATTAATGATGCTGGTGAAAAATTAAGTCATCATAAAAAAACTTCTGCTGATATTTGCGAAACCAGATTTGGTAATAACAAAGTAATTTTGGCAACACTTCGTTGCTACATGAATGAATCTGGTGGTCCAACATCTTTGTTAACAAATTTCTTTAAAATTCCTGTTGAAAACATTATTTTTATGCACGATGAATTAGATCTACCTTTTGGAGAAATCAGAATCAAACAAGGTGGCGGTGACAATGGGCACAACGGCTTGAAATCTGTAAGAGGATCATTAAATAGTGGAGAATTTGTGAGATTGCGTTTAGGAATTGGGCGTCCCCCTGGCCCAATTGATCCAGGTGATTTTGTTTTAAAGCCATTTAATTTCTTTGAAAAATCTCAAATGACAGATTATTTGCAAGCAGCAGCAGGAGCTTTAGTCGACATTGTTGATAAAGGTGTTAATGCTGCCCAAAATTTACATAACGGTAATGCCTAAATGACAAATGAAACAGACATAGAACTTGCCACAAGATTAGCAATTCAAGCAGGAAATCTATTACAAGAATTCAAACAAAATAATCCAATCCCTGAATCACCAACGCAACGAAAAGAATATGGGAAAAAAGCAGATCGCATCGCCCACAATTTTCTAATAACAGAATTTGATAAAGCCAGACCACAAGATCTTGTTTTAAGTGAAGAAGGATTAGATCCCACTGAACGAATAAATGCTGAAAGATGTTGGATTGTTGATCCTCTGGATGGAACTTTTTATTTTGCTAATAATCGAAATGACTTTGCGGTACATATTGCACTTTGGGAAAAGAAAGCTAATCAGTTAAGTAAAATATCAGTTGCAGCAGTTTCGATGCCAGTGTTTTCAACAATTTACACAACGGCTGATACTAAACAAGTTGGTAAAGCAAATGAGATTCCAAGAATTTTAGTTTCAGGTTCAAGACCACCTTTAGAGATGCCAGCATTAACAGCAAAGTTTGATGAAGTTTTTGGTGGAGTAGAAATAAAAAGTGTGGGCTCAGTTGGAGCCAAAGTTGTGCAAATTTTGGACGGCCATGCAGATATTTATGTACACACCACTGGTTTTTATGAATGGGATATCGCAGCTCCACTTGGAATTGCTGATTCTGCTGGATTAATAGTTTGTGATTCAAAAGGAAATCCTTTGGATTTAAATAAAGAAAACGTTAGAGTCGAAAATGTAATTGTGTGCAAAAAAGAACTAATAGAAGTTGTTTTACAGGCTATGTCATGAGTCTTGCTTTAACACTGCAAGAAATAGTAAAAAGTAAATCTTGGCTACAAATAGTAGAAGCTATCAAAACCGAATCTGTTTATAAAATTGCAAGCCCTAATTCGTTATTTCCAGTAATTGCAAATCATATTTCACAAAATAGTAAAGGTGTTTTATTAGCCGTTACTAGCAATGCTCGAGAGGCCGAAGATTTAGAACATGCGTTAAAGCTTTGGAATCAAGATTTAAGTATTGCTCAATTTCCTGCCTGGGAAACATTGCCGCATGAAAAAATTGCTCCCACCAGCGACATTGTGGGCAGACGTTTGGCAGTTATTAGAAGACTTGCTCATCCAGATCAAAATTTTGTGGATGGAAAAAAACTTGACATAGTCGTGGCCCCAGTTAGATCTTTGATGCAACCACTTTTAGTTAGTTTAAAAAATATAAAACCCGTTGCCCTAAAAGTAGGTGACTCAGTTGATTTAACACAAGTCGTAACAGAACTTGTTGAAATTGGTTATGAACGTGTGGAAATGGTAGAAAGACGAGGACACATTGCCGTTCGAGGAGGAATCCTTGATGTGTTTGTGCCAGGTCATTTGCATCCTTTAAGAATTGAATTCTTTGGCGATGACGTGGAAGAGATTAGAAACTTTTCAGTAGCAGATCAACGAAGTTTAGAAATAGCACCAAATGGTTTATGGGCACCTGCCTGTCATGAACCATTCCTAAATGAGGAATTTGAACCCTTAGGTGAACTGCAACTTTTTACAGATTTGTTTGCCCAAGAAAGCATTGTCTTATTAAGTGATTCTGAAAAAGTACGAACCAGAGCAAGTGAAGTTTTAAAAACTGCTGAAGAATTCTTAAGTGCTGCTTGGGTTAGTGCAGCAGTGGGTGGAAACATTCCCCAAGAAGTAAGCAATGGCGGATTTAGAGATTTATTAAGTATTGAAAAAAATGCCTTAAAAAATAATTTGAAATGGTGGCAGGTAAGTCCATTTGTGGGTCATGTTGATGATGAAGAAAATTTTGAAGTAATTGATATGCATACAAAAATCATTGAAGGCTTTAGAGGAGATTTTCCTGCAGTCATTACTGAATTAAGAAATAAATTGTCTCTTAATTGGAAAATCGTAATTGCTTCAGCAGGAGCAGGATCAGCACAAAGATATTTAGAACAATTATCAAACGCAGATATTGCAGCAAAAATAACTGAGGGGCAATTAAATAATAATTTAATAAACATTGTCCTGGCCGATGTTGATCACGGATTTTCTTTAACTGATCAAAAAATATTATTGATTTCAGACACCGACATTGTTGGTATGCGCTCAAGCATGAAAGATGTCACAAAATTGCCTTCCAAACGAAAAAACAGTATCGATGTTTTAACTTTGGTTCCAGGAGATTACATAGTTCATGAACAACATGGTGTTGGTAAATATGTGGAAATGACCAGCAGAAGTGTTGGTGGTTCAACTCGTGAATATCTAGTTATCGAATATGCAGCCTCAAAAAGAGGGCAACCAGCAGATCGACTCTTTGTACCAACAGACCAATTAGATCAAATAACTAAATTTATTGGTGGAGAAATTCCTTCTCTTAATCGTTTAGGTGGCATTGATTGGGAGAAAACTAAAGGCCGAGCAAGAAAAGCTGTTAAACAAATCGCTGCTGAATTAATTAGACTTTATGCAGCAAGGCAAGCCAGTAAAGGTTTTGCTTTTTCCCCAGATACTCCCTGGCAAAGAGAATTAGAAGATGCATTTGCTTATGTAGAAACTCCTGATCAGCTTTCTTGTATAGAAGATGTTAAAAAAGACATGGAAAAAAGTGTGCCTATGGATCGAGTTATTGCCGGTGATGTGGGATATGGCAAAACTGAAATTGCAGTACGAGCAGCCTTTAAAGCAACCCAAGATGGTAAACAAGTAGCAATTTTAGTGCCAACAACTTTGCTGGTGCAACAACATTTTTCAACATTTAGTGAACGCTATTCACCATTTCCCATAAACGTTAAACCTTTAAGCAGATTTCAATCAACCAAAGAAATAAATGAAACACTTTCTGGAATTGCCGAAGGAGGCGTTGATGTAGTAATTGGTACTCATCGTTTATTGACTTCTGATGTGAGAT
>CALBND010000057.1 GCA_937896305.1 uncultured Actinomycetes bacterium | reverse complement strand
CCAAAACCTATAACACAATCTACTTTTTTTTCAGTCAAAATTTTTCTTGCCTCGTTTTTGGCTTTCATTAATCTGATAGGCAAAGATAATAAATCTGTATTTAATGAACGAGGTAATGGTGTGGCAGGAATTATTTCTAAGCTTAATCCCCTTTCTGGGACTAAGTCTTTTTCTAAACCTTTTGCCGTACCGATAATAAACACTTCGGAATTACTTTCTTGGTTAAGTATTTCTAAGGCAGTTGCGATTGCGGGCTCAACATGTCCTGCAGTTCCTCCTGCAGCAAGAGCAAAAACGGTCATAATTTTTTTAGCATTCGATTTTTAGAGTTCTTTTTTAATTCAGATTTAACTGAGGGCTCTGCTCTTAAGCACGAAAGCAAAACTCCAATAGCACTTAAAGTAAACACTAAGGAAGATCCACCATAAGAAACAAGTGGGAGCGGAACTCCCGTTACTGGCAACAAACCTAAAACAGCACCTAAATTGATAATAGATTGCACAACAATCCAAGATGCGACTCCTGTTGCAACCAATTTAGTAAACAGATCATTAGTTTTTCTAGCTAAAGTTAAAGATACGTAAGCAACGATTCCAATGAGTGTTAAAACTACTAGCGTACCGATAAGACCAAGTTCTTCTCCGATAACTGCAAAAATAAAATCTGTATGAGCAGCAGGTAGCCAACCCCATTTTTCTTTACTAGCTCCCAATCCAATACCTGTCCAACCACCAGAAGCTAGGGCATATTTTCCGTGAGTAACTTGCCAATTAGCATCTTGGTTATCAATATTTGGATTTAACCATGACATAAATCTTTGAAGTCTGTAACTTTTTTGCAGAGACAAGAAAATTATTGCTAACACACCAGCAAAAGTCGCCCAGGTGAAAAGTTTAGCTGGCGCACCTATCGCGTAAAAAAGTGATAATAGAATCGGGCCTAAAATTAACGCAGTGCCCAAATCCCCTTCTGACATAACTAAAACTGCGATTGCTGCGCCAACAGGGAAAACTGGAATTAAAAGAGTTTGCCAAGTTGTAACTTTGGAGCGTACTTGCTGACTCAAAATTACCGAGCCCCACACAATTAATGTTAATTTGGCAAATTCGCTGGGCTGCAAGCGAAAAGGACCCCAAATACTTATCCAGTTTCTTTGCCCAGCAACTGAAATTCCTATACCCGGAATCAAAACGATTACAAGTAAAATTAACGATAAATAAAGCCCAGCTTTTGACCACCTAAAGTAAAATACTTTCGGTAACCTTGATATTAAAAACATCATGATTAAACCAATTGCTGCAAACATTAATTGACGAAGAAAAATTATGTATTGGTTATTAAATTGATTATACGAA
>CALBND010000056.1 GCA_937896305.1 uncultured Actinomycetes bacterium | reverse complement strand
GCATATTTCATAACTTCTTCCATGATCACATCAAATCCGCGAGCAACAATTTCACTCATTTCATATGAACGCATTTCTTGTTGAGCCATCCAAGACAAAATATCTTCTGGTGGCCAATACCCTCTTAAACCAATTTGAAAGAATTTATTTCCTTTGACCGCACCTGATTCAATTAAATGTCTCATTGGTTGTCCATGACCAATAAGTGACCCAAAAGTAATTTCACCAGTATCTGCGTGGGCATCGAAATGTAATACAGCTATTTTTCCCCAACCACGAGCTTTCGCTACACCGGTAACATTTGGCCAAGTAACAGTGTGGTCACCACCTAAAATTACTGGAACTGCGCCATTTGCAGAAACTTTCTCCACAACTGTTTCTAATGCTGCACAAGATTTATTGATATCTCCAGAAAACATTTCCACGTCACCAGCATCTTTAACAACAATGTCTTTTAATCCATCAACTCTGGTTGCTAAATGTGGTCTTGATCCATCGTGTGGTAAATAATCGGTACTTCTAATTGCTGAGGGTCCAAGTTTGGCACCAGATCTATAACTTGTTCCACCATCAAATGGGGCACCAATTATTACAACATCAGCATCTTTATAGCTTTGAGGATCTGTGGCATCGCATTCTGGAATTCCTAAGAATGTGATGTTTGGGCCATACATTGCACCGTAGCGCATTAGTTTTGTGGAAATCCTAAGTTAATTCCACCGTGACTTGGATCAAGCCAACGAGAGGTAACAACTTTTCCTCTGGTGTAAAAATTAACGCCATCCATGCCATGGGCATGTGAGTCTCCAAATAAGGAACTCTTCCATCCTCCAAATGAATAGTAAGCAACTGGAACTGGAATTGGTACGTTGATACCGACCATTCCTACTTCAATTTCATTTTGAAATCTTCTTGCCGCACCACCATCGTTAGTAAAAATTGCGGTGCCATTTCCATAAGGGTGACCATTAACTACATTCAAAGCTTCTTCGTAACTTTTAACTCGGACCACACTTAACACTGGTCCAAAAATTTCATCTTGGTAAATAGACATATCTGTTTTCACATTGTCAAAAAGTGTTGGTCCTAGCCAATAGCCTTCTTTGGCACCATCTGCTTGCACCTTTCTGCCATCAACCACAACTCTTGCTCCAGCTTTCTCACCAGCTTCAATATAGGAAGCTACTTTGTCTCTGTGTTGTTTTGTGACTAATGGACCCATATCAGAATTTTTTGTACCATCTCCCGTTACAAGTTTGCCCATACGATCAACAATTTTTTGAATTAATTGATCTGCTACGGGTTCAACTGCAACTACAACCGAAATTGCCATACATCTTTCACCTGCGGAACCAAATCCAGCATTGATCGCTGAATCTGCAGTTAAATCTAAATCTGCATCAGGTAAAACAACCATATGGTTTTTTGCCCCACCTAAGGCTTGAACACGTTTACCATTTTTTGTGCCATTTTCATAAACATATTTAGCGATCGGAGTTGAACCCACAAAGGAAATTGCTTTTACATCTGGATGTTCAAGTAAACGATCCACAGCAACTTTGTCACCTTGCACAACGCTAAATATTCCATCAGGTAGTCCTGCTTCTTGCCATAATTTTGCTATCCAAATTGAAGCACTTGGATCTTTGTCACTTGGTTTTAAAATAAAAGCGTTTCCTGTTGCTATTGCAATTGGGAAAAACCACATTGGAACCATTGCTGGGAAATTAAAGGGGGTTATTCCAGCAACTACGCCAACTGGTTGTCTAATGGAATAAACATCAACTCCGTTACTTACACCCTCACTGAAACCACCTTTTAATAACTGTGGAATACCGCAAGCAAATTCAACAACTTCTTGTCCTCTGGTTACTTCTCCTAGGGCATCTGATAAAACTTTGCCATGTTCACTGGTGATGATTGCAGCAAGTTCTTCTTTTTTAGCATTCAATAGTTCTCGAAACTTAAAAACAATTTGTGTACGTTTAGTTAACGACGTATCTCGCCACATTGGGAAAGCATCTTTAGCCGATTTGATAGCTTGATCAACAGTTGCAATGTCGGCAAAATCAACTTCGCCAGTTTGCAAACCAGTTGCAGGATTAAATACTTGACCTTGGTTTTTGGAAGTTCCAGTCCAACTTTTTCCATCAATCCAATGTGTGATTTTGGTTGCCATTTAAATTTTACCCCGGTCTATTTGTTAACTGTGAATCTAAGCGTAATCATGAGTCAAAGCCTAAACCTAGCCAGTCAAGTAGTTTCAACCAAAGATTTCTCTTTCCCCCGTTTTTATCTGCTTTGTCTAGAGACCAGCGGGTCAAACTGATTACCCAGCTTTTAAAAGGTTCTGGAGGAAAAGGCATCGGCTTAGTTCTAACCATGGAAAGTTTGGTTCTTTCACTTTTTCTGCCAAAAACTAAATCCAAAAGAGTTAAAGAAGCAAATCTTGATGAACCAACCCCTAAACCTGTGAAGCCTGCAACGTAAGCAACTTTTCCTCGCATTGCAGTTCCCCAGAATGGGGTAAATCTAGAACAGGTATCAATTGCTCCACCCCACTTATGAGAAAAACCAATTCCTCTTAAGTCAGGAAAAGTTCTATATAAATGTTCTGCCAACATGGCAAATGATTCATCTGATTGTTCGTATTCACGATTGACTTCGTTTCCATAATGATAAACCGCGTCATAGCCACCCCAAAGAATTCGATCATCTTTAGTTAAGCGGAAATAATGGAATTGATTGAATGCATCGTTGCAACCAAAATGTTTAGTCCAACCTAGCGATTCTTTTTGATCCTTATTTAATGGTTCGGTTACCAGTGCATAGTCATAAACAGGAGCAATCATTCTGTTTACTTTTGGAATAAAAGATGGGAAGGCCCCTGTTGCCAGAATACATTTACGAGCTTTAATGCTTCCTAATGAAGTTTTTAACTTAACTCCATTGACTGTTTGATCCAAATCTAAGACGGGTGAATTTTCATATAAATCAACACCTAATTCTAGTGCCACTTTTCTTAAACCCCAAACTAATTTTGCAGGGTTTACCAAAGCACATTCTTTATCTAGCAAGGCACCTTTATAAAGTGGGGATTTGATATATTTAGCAAATTCTTTTTCTGATAGATAAGTAAAGTTTTCACCATATTTTTTTGCAGTATTTACCATCTCTTTTAATTCTTCGGCATGTTCTTTTGTGATTGCAACATCAAATTCACCAAATAATTCAAAGTCGACATCTAATTCATGTTTATTTATAAATTCTTCTATTTCTTTTAAGTTTTCATGGCCCATGGAAATTATGTTTGCTAATTCATGTTCCCATCTGCCAAATCCATTTGGAAAACCATGAGTTAGGGAAGCTGAAACAAATCCACCATTTCGACCCGCTGCTCCTTGTCCAACTCTTTGGGAATCAATTAACACAACTCCTAGATTTGGTTGATGAATTTTGGCATTGATTGCAGTCCAGAGTCCAACAAATCCAGCCCCAACAACTACAAGTCCAGTTGAAATATCTTTTGATAATGCAGGTTTAGCTTCTGGTCGTTGCGGATCATCTAACCAAAAAGATTCTGGATGAGCTTTTGCTATTGCATTTTTTGCTTCTTGAGAAGTTACTTTTCCATAGGGAAAATTATCGCCGATAAAAGCGACTGCTGTTGCAGTCATTTAAAAACACCCTCTTAGTAAAATTAGGAGTAAATCAAATAACAGTTTGTTAAATGATTGAATCGTTTTAATTAAAAAAAGTAAAACGATGTGATTACGGACCGCCAACGGCAACTAGGCCGTGCTTTGCGTCCGGGTCTCACCCCTAACCGACTAATTAACCAAGCGCATTTAGCGCTAATTTAAATATATCCCTCTTGGTCCTGGTTTTGTCAACTTTGACCCAGGTTGTTGCAATAATTGTGGGAAGAATTTTAAAATAAACGAGTTGATCTATAAGCCGGGTTCTGTCCTCATTGCTGAAGTGACAATCATCCATCTTGCACATGCATTGCTACATGCGTCATGCGATCTACCTGCGAACTCAAGCGAGCAGCTCTCAAACATTCGCTCAATTGCAATTGCTTGCAATTTCTTGATCTTGCTCCAAAGTGGGGTTTACATAGCCACTGCAATCACTTGCAATGCTGGTGGTCTCTTACACCACCGTTTCACTCCTTACCAATATTGCTATTGGCGGTTTACTCTCTGTTGCACTTTTCCCGCGGATCACTCCGGGTGGGTGTTACCCACCACTTTGCTCTACGGAGCCCGGACTTTCCTCAACCAAGATTGCTCAAGGTCGTGATTGCCCAACCAACTCGTTTAATGCTTAATTATAGAACTAGGGCAATATAGAAATTAATCATGACTAAGCAAACAAACTCACTTTGGTGGGATTTATTACCAAAACCTTTAATTTCTAGAGCACCAATTGATTCCAACAAAGAAGTTGATGTGGCAATAATTGGTGCCGGCTATACCGGACTTTGGTGTGCTTATTACCTGTTACAAAAATCGCCAAATTTAAAAATAGCAATTGTTGAATCATCTTTCGTCGGATTTGGTGCCAGTGGCAGAAATGGCGGATGGTGTTCTGCACTTTTCCCAGTTGGACTAGAAAAGATTGCAAAGAATTCAAATAAAGAAACAGCAGTCAGGATGCAAAAATTAATGTTTGAAACCGTTGACGAAGTAAAAAAAGTTGCTGATACTGAGTCAATTGATATCGAATGGCAAAAAGGTGGCAGCTACTCAATTGCTCGAAACCAAATTCAGTTAAAAAGAGCCATGTCAGAATATCAACACTTTAAAGACTGGGGTTTTGGAGAATCCGACTTTCAATTCTTCAATCAAGCAGAAACTAAATCAAGAATAAATGCCACACAAGTGTTAGGCAGTTTTTACACTTCTCACTGCGCTGCGATTAACCCTGCAAAACTAGTTCAAGGATTAGGCCAGGTTGTAGAAAAAATGGGTGCAACAATATATGAAAATTCTAAAGTAACTAATTTTTCTCCTCATAAAATTGAAGTAAATAATCGTCACATAAATGCCAAATATATTATTAATGCGACAGAAGGTTATAGATCTAATCTTCCAGGTTACAAAAGAAGTAGTGCACCTATTTATTCACTCATGATTGCTACAGAACCTTTAAGTGAAAAAATCTGGTCTGACATTGGCATAAAAAATAGAGAAACTTTTGCTGATTATAGAAACGTCTTGATTTATGGTCAAAGGACGAAAGATAACCGATTTGCATTTGGTGGAAGGGGTGCTCCATATCATTTCAATTCATCAATTAAAGATAAATATGACATGCATGAGCCAACTCATAAAGAATTGTTAAGAACTTTAATTGAACTCTTTCCTGTAATTAAAGATGTTAAAGTTACACATTCTTGGGGCGGACCATTAGCTATAACTCGAGATTGGGCACCACATGTTTCACTAGATTTTAAAACAGGATTAGCTAGTGCTGGGGGTTATGTTGGTGATGGTGTTGGAACTTCTAATTTGGCTGGTAGAACGTTAGCTGATTTAATTTTGAATGAAAAAAGTGAACTAGTTACTATGTCTTGGGTTAATCATAAATCTAGAAAGTGGGATGTGGAACCATTTCGATACATTGGAATAAATGGCACATTAAAATTAGCTTGGATTGCTGACTTTGTTGAAGAAAGATTTGGTTTCAAAACACTTATTACTAATCTTTTAAACAAACTTAAAGGAAATTAACTAATTTCTTTATCCAAGGCAATATTTAATAATTTGTCAGCTGCCTTATTTTGCTCTCTTGGAATCCAAAAATATTTTAATCATTATGTAGCTCCTCAGTGATGACTGAATC
>CALBND010000055.1 GCA_937896305.1 uncultured Actinomycetes bacterium | reverse complement strand
AGCGTTAATTTTTTAACTTTGTAGCCCAGGCCACAAGCCTTGTGAGGCGAGTCTCACGTGCATCTCCAGCCTCAACCGATAACGTTAAAAGTGGTGAAAAAATGATTAAATTTGAAAATGTCTCGATGACCTATAGCAAGAATGGCCTGCCTGCCTTGAGTGAGGTTTCATTCGAAATTGCCGATGGAGAATTCGTTTTTCTAGTGGGGCAATCTGGTGCTGGAAAATCTTCTGTTTTACGACTATTAATTAGAGAAGAAAAATCACTGACTGGATCAGTCATGATTGATGATGTCGATTTAGGCCAACTTAAAGAAAAAGACATTCCTCAATTAAGAAGAAATATTGGAATGGTTTTTCAAGACTTTAGATTATTACCCGACAAAACAATTTCAGAAAACGTAGCTTTTGCTTTGCAAGTGTTAAATAAAACTAAAGCAGAAATAAATCAAACAGTTCCGGCAGTTCTTGATTTAGTTGGACTTTTAGATAAAGCCAACAGGCGTCCCGAGCAGCTTTCTGGTGGAGAACAACAACGAGTTGCGATAGCTCGCGCACTTGTTAACAGACCAGCAATTTTAATGGCAGATGAACCAACAGGAAATCTCGATCCAGATACAACTGTCGAAATTATGAGATTGTTAGACCAGATTAATAAAGCTGGTACAACTGTTATTATGGCAACTCACGATGCAGGGATTGTTGATCAAATGCGTAAACGAGTAATTGAAATAACAGGTGGTCAAATTGTTCGAGACCAAGCAAGAGGGGTTTACGGATACTCATGAGCTCATTAACTAACAGAACAAAATTTGTTTTTGGTGAAGTTTGGCAAGGAATTAGTCGAAGTATTACTTTAACTATTGCTTTAATTGCAACTTTTGCTATTTCATTGTCACTATTGGGAGTTTCCCTATTGGTTGGTTCACAAGTTAGTGAAATGAAAGATTATTGGTTTGACAAAGTAGAAGTCTCTATATTCTTATGTACTTCAGGAAGTGATACTCCATCCTGTGTTGGAGGGCCAGCTACGCCTGAACAAAAAACGGCAATCAGAAATGATCTAGAAGCAATGCAACCCTTGGTGGCAGAAATTTTCTTTGAAAGTCAACAAGATGCATATGACAGATTTATAGAAAGATTTAAAGCTTCCCCAATTTCAGCAAACGTGACCCCAGACCAATTACCAGAAAGTTTTAGAATTAAATTATCTAACCCTGAAGAATTCACAGCTGTAGTGAATAAATTTTTAAGTAGACCAGGCATTGAAGCAGTAAGAGATCAAAGGGCAACATTAAGTAAACTCTTTAGTGTCTTAAATGGATTAAGAGCCTTAGCCTTTGGGTTTGCTTTAGCAATGTTGGTAGTGACAGCACTTTTGGTCGGAAACACTATTCGAGTCACTGCTTTTGCTCGCAGGCGAGAAATTGGCATTATGAGATTAGTTGGAGCCTCCAAAATGGCTCTTCGGATGCCCTTTTTACTTGAAGCAATATTTGGCGCCTTCATAGGTGGAATTTTTGCCACTGGAGTTTTAAGTTTAATTAAAGGTTATTTAATCGATCAAATAATAGCTAATTCTTTCTCCTTTACTTCATTTTTTGGATGGCAAGCTGTTGTGACAGCTTCACTTATTTGTCTTGTCTCTGGCACTGTTCTAGCCTTGGTAACAGCCTGGTTTGGAATAGCAAAACATTTAAAAATTTAATATGAAATTTAAATTTAGAGTTATATTTTCATCATTTTTATCACTTGCACTTGTTTTTGGTTTAATCTCAGTTTCTGGAGCTCTACCTAGAAGTATTGACGATCAAGTAAATCAAGCCCAGCAAGAGTTAGAAAATGCTAGTGCATTAGTCAAACAGGTTGCAAAAGAATTAGCAGACATAAGAGCAAAATTAGTAATAGCTGAAGCTCAGTTAAAAAAAGCAAATTCTGAATTAGCTGCCGCTAAAGAAAAGGACAGACTTGCTGCTGAAAAACTAGCTGAATTAGAAAATCAACTTGCGATAACACAAGGTAATTTAGACGAAACTCAAGGATTCGTAGCAGATGTGGCAAGGGATTTATATTTGCAAGGTCCACTTGCAACTCTAGATCTATTACTTGAAGCCACAGATCCAAATGACTTCACACAAAAATTAATGGCAATGCAAACTTACGTCGGTAATCAAAACGTAAAAATAGCTCAACTTGCAACAATTAAAGACCAACTTCAAAAAGAACAAAATGACGTAGCTGCCCAAAAAATAATTTTAGAAGAGCAAAAAGCTATAGCTACTACTGCTGCGAAAAATGCAAGAAAAGCAGAAGAAGCGGTTGCTTCGCTTGTAAAGAAGCAAAAGGCAGCATTAGCAAAAGCAGAAAGTGAAAAAGAAACTACTAGAAAACGATACGAACAATTAAAAGCTGAACAAATAAGATTGCAACAATTAGCAAGACTTCGTGCCGGTCTTGGTGGCTCAATGCCAGGGGAACTTTATTGGCCAGTAGCTGGAGCTAGATTCTCGCAAGGGGTAGGAGCAAGAAGACATCCTGTTTATGGTTATCGATCCTGTCACACCGGAATTGATTTAGCAGCAAGTACGGGAACACCAATTGCAGCAGCTGCAACAGGAATTGTTACAGCAGTCACAACTTTGACTGCTTATGGACGAGTTGTTGTTATTGCACATAATGGCGGCCTCTCAACAATGTATGCCCATATGTCTAGATTTAATGTCAACGTAGGTCAAGGTGTTGCAGTTGGAGACACGATTGGTTTTGTTGGCACATCGGGATGGGCTACTGGTCCTCACCTTCATTTTGAGGTGCACGTAAACGGAGTTCCATATAATCCCATGGGATGGTTTGGTTCTGCCAAATCGCCTGTTTCTTGTTAATCACTAATTTTTACTGAATTTCCTCACAAAAAAACCCGTCGCCTACAATTGTTTTATGAAGAAAATCAAGCCTGAGTACACCTTTGTTGCTTTAGGCATAGGTGTAATTTTTGCTGCCGGTTTTCTAGTGGGAAAGAGTGTTACCCGAAATGATCAAAAATCAATTTTAGATGAAACTGTTTTAAAGCTAAATAATAATTCATCATTTTTTACCGATCAAGATTCACTAGAACGTGCGGCAATCGATGGCATGTTGAGATCTTTAGGAGATAAGTGGAGTC
>CALBND010000054.1 GCA_937896305.1 uncultured Actinomycetes bacterium | reverse complement strand
TATCTATAGCATCAACATAATTTTTTTGATTAACAGTTTTAGGACGAATAGATTTTCCGCGTGAAGTTAATATATCTGCGGTTAGAAGAGAGCTGGGTCTAATTTCACTTTCGTTTCTTAACATGCCAATTGATCTTTCAATCGTTTCAACACTAAGTCCCTGTCCGGTTCGTAATACAGCTATTAACTCTGTGAATAACTGATTTGCTAATTTCACTTCATCAGAGGGTCCTGCAATATTAATTTCATTACCACGTGCATGCAAACTAATTAGAGGGAAACTTTTTTCTATTGTTTTTAGATTTTCATCACTTGAACCTAGAAAGGCAGACATAGACAAAGACGGTGGAATGATAATTCTGGACTGAAATTCGTTTCGAATACTGGTCATTGTTTATTCATATTACGCATTGGCAATTTTTGACCTTTTTAGCCTGGTGGCCATTGGAGGTTTCGTCCCCCTAAAACGTGGGCATGCACGTGGAAAACGGTCTGCCCACCGTCTGCTCCTGTGTTAAAAACCACTCTGTGGCCTTTTTCTAATTCCTGTAAATTGCTAACTTCAGAAATGAATTCAAAATATTTTGCTATCATTTCTGAATCTTTGTTTGCAAAATCTGTAATATTTTCAAAGTGTTTTTTAGGAATAACAAGAAAATGTACTGGTGCTTTTGGGTCAATATCTCTAAAAGCTAAAAAATTATCATTTTCTAATATTTTGGCACTTGTAATATTTCCTTCAGCAATTTCACAAAATAGACAGCTACTCATTTGTTTATTTTACCCATCTAGTTTGAGACATCAATAATGCCACAGCAATACCCCCGGCAGTCGAGGTTCTTAGAATCGTTTCGCCCAAACTTGCTTTATTGGCTCCGGCTTTAGTAAACAAGTCCATTTCGCTCTCATCTATTCCCCCTTCGGGTCCAATAACTAATAAAACATTGTTTTTTAAATCTGCTGTGAGTTTTGAAAATTTTATTTCTGAATCTGGGTCTAGCACAACAACTTGTTCGTACTTATCAAATTGATTTGAAAGTTCACTTGAATCTAAAGCATCACTCACTATGGGAAAGAAGGCTCTGCGGGATTGTTTTGTGGATTCTTTGGCGATTGCTTGCCACTTGTCTCTTCCCTTTGAAAGTTTTTCGTTATCCCATTTAACTATTGATCGATTAGCTTGCCATGGAATTATTTCGTCAACTCCAACTTCGCACAATATTTCTATCGCTAATTCAGCCCTTTCACCTTTTGCTAGAGCTTGGGCAACAATGATTTTTGGACTTTCTTGCTGCTTGATTCTTTTTGCCAAAACTTTCACCGTTAATTGCTCACCAGGTCCAATTGTTAAAACTTCAACATCGGCGACTAAACCTTGGCCATCTGTTACAACTAATTTTTCGCTTTCTTTAACTCTTCTTACTCGAAGTGCATGATGAGCTTCGGTTCCAGAAATATTAAAAACTGGGGCATTCAAATCATTAGTGGGGACTAAAAAATATGCTGGTTCCATTATTTATCTAGAAAACGCATCTCGTAGGCGACTAAAGATTCCGGTTTCGTTGATTTTTTCAGGCTCTAATTCGAGTTTGTCTTCACCTCTAATTTCTGAAAGTTTCTTAATCAATTCTTTTTCCTCTTCACTTAAACCTGTTGGTGTTTCAACGACTAATTCGATGTGCAAATCTCCTTTGCCCTCACGCCTTAACCTAGGCATGCCTTTACCTCTTAGCGTTACGACAGTTCCTGATTGAGTTCCAGGTTTAACAGTTATTTTTTCAGTTGAGTCTAAAGTTTTTAAATCAAATGTTGTACCTAAACTTGCCGCACTCATTGGAATAGTAATTAGACTTTGTAAGTCGTCGCCTACTCTGTGCAATGTTTTATGTGGTTTAACAAAAATTTCTAAATATAAGTCTCCCGGATCACCACCTCCTGGTCCGACTTCACCTCTGCCTACAAGTTGGACTCGTGTTCCAGTGTCGACTCCTGCTGGAATCTGGGCGTTGAGCATTGCCCTTGTTCTAACTCTTCCTTCACCAGCACATTCAGCGCAAGGACTTGGTAAAACAGTTCCAAATCCAGAACATTGCGGACAAGGTCTACTTGAAACAACTTGTCCCAGTAGAGATCTTTGTACCGCTTGTACATCTCCACGACCACGACACATTGAACAAACAGTTGGCGCAGTTCCAGGGGTACAACATGTTCCGTCACAAACTTCGCAGACAACTGCTGTTTCAACTGTCAAATCTCTGGATATTCCTTTGAATGCATCTATTAATTCAAGATCTAATCTTATTAATGCGTCTTGTCCTCTTCGACTTCTTGATCTTGGCCCTCGTTGTTGAGTTGAGCCAAAGAATGCGTCAACAAAGTCGCCCAGTCCGCCGAAACCAAAACCAGCAGAAGACGCCGCGTTACCAGAAAAACCTAAATCATACATTCTTCTTTTTTGATCATCACTTAAAGTTTCATACGCCTTTGTCACTTCCTTAAATCTTTCTGAAGCAGTTGGATCAGGATTTAAATCAGGATGTAATTCTCTTGCAAGTTTTCTATATGCTTTTTTTATTTCTTCAGCACTTGCTTCACTATCAACACCTAATACTTCATAAAAGTCGTTTGCCATTATTTATTTCCTAAAATTCTGCCCAAATACCTGGCTACTGCTACTACCGAAGACATAGTTCCAGGATAATCCATTCGAGTTGGTCCTAATATCCCTAATTTAGATAGTGTGTCAACATTTCCATACGCACTGGAAACAACTGAAGCTGAATGAAGATTTGGTACAGGATTTTCGTGCCCAATTCTTACAAATACATCATCTCCACTAACCATCTCTCCAAGTAATTTTAAAACAACGACATTTTCTTCAATTTCATCTAGAACAGGAAGTAAATTCTTACTGAAATCAGAATCTAATCTTGCTAGATTGCTTGCACCACCTATTACAATTTTTTGGTCTGAGCTATCTTTGGCTAAGAGTTTAACTTTTTCAATAATTTGATTTAACAAATTTCTATCTGTAGGTGAGAAATCTTGAATTACTTGATTTACTAATGAGGCAACTTCAACAAATTTTTTATCAATCAAACTAGATTTTAATTTTGTTCTTAATTTTTCTAAAGTTTCTAAATTAATTCTCTGTGGCAACTCAAGAGTTGCTTGCTCTAGCCTTGCACTATTTGCTACTAACACAATCATTATTCGTGTATCACTAATAGCTACTAAGTCAATATGTTTCACAGTTGAAGTGGAAAGTTTTGGATATTGAACGACAGAAACTTGACCAGTTAAATGGGCCAGTAGCTTAACTGTTTTTTGCATAACATCATCTAGATCAACTGCACCTTCCAAAACTTGCATAATTGCTTTAGTTTCTGAATTAGAAAGTGGTCTAACTTCGTTAAGTCGATCCACAAAAACTCGGTAACCCTTATCTGTCGGGATTCGTCCAGCACTTGTATGAGGTTGGACGATAAAACCTTCTTCTTCCAAAACGGCCATTTCGTTTCGAATCGTGGCTGGTGAAACTTTTAAGTTATGTCTCTCGACTAAAGATTTTGAGCCAATTGGTTCTTGTGTGGCAACATAATCTTCAATAATGGCGCGTAAAACATCAAACTTACGCTCATCCATCGTTTTTACCCACCTTAAATTTTTTAGCACTCTCAATCTATAAGTGCTAGATTACTTGGAATCCGGCTTTCTCGCCAACGCAACTCATTATTTATGAAGTAATTTAAGGTTTTTATTCTTAAGAGCTTATTTTCCTGTAGACCAGGTCTGCCAAAAGCCTTCCTTGAGTCGTTAGGTAAATATTGGAATGATCTTGCTGGATTAAACCTTGTGAAATAAGCATGGATATATTTTCACTACTTATATTCGCTTTACTTACACCTGATTTTAAACGAATGTTTAACATTAACTTTTCGTCTTCGATTTGAGATGAAGTTAAAACTTCACGACCTAGCGCAGGACTTGTATCCAATTCTAAGTTTTCACGCCATTTTTTTGGCAACTTGTGATTCCACCATCTAGTTCCACCAACATGCGAATGCGCACCGGGACCAATCCCCCACCAGTTATTTCCATACCAATAATTTAGATTATGTTTACATTCAAATCCATCTTTAGCCCAATTAGATATCTCATACCACTGGTATCCTGTGCTCGTAAGTTTTTTATCTATCAAATTATATTTATCTGCAGATTGATCTTCATCCACCGGTGAAATTTCACCTCTATTTAGTTGGCTCCCCATTTTGGTACCAGGTTCTATTACTAGTGCATATGCTGAAATATGGTTTGGTTTTATTTCCAAAGCTGCGTTTAAAGTTTCTTCCCAATCTGAAAATGATTCTCCAGGTGTGCCATAAATTAGATCTAAACTGACATTACTAATTCCACTCTTATTTAAAGTTTCGAAAGCATTAACTACATTTTCTGGATTGTGCGTTCTGTCCAATGTTTTCAAGACATTTTTAACTGAGCTTTGCATACCCATAGAGATTCGGTTAACCCCTGCATCAACCCATCCAGCTGCATTTATTTCATTGATAGTATCGGGATTTGCTTCTAAAGTAATTTCGATATCTTTTTTTAATTCAAAATTATCTTTGACATAATTCATAAAATTGATTAAATCTGAAGGATCTAGTAACGAGGGAGTTCCTCCACCAAAAAAAATTGTATCAATTTTTAAATCTTTTTTAAGAATTTTCTTGGCTAGTTGTACTTCCTTTTTGGCAGAAACTAACCAACTATTAATTTGATCTGCTAAATCTAACTCTGAAGGAGTGTATGTATTGAAGTCACAATATCCACATCGTTTAGCGCAATATGGAACATGTACATACAAAGAAAATGGTTTATTTAATTCTTGTAAAGAACTATCTGGCAAAAGTCCATCGAGGGGAGGAATTTCTCCCTCAGGAATTTTTGCCACTACTTTGAAGAATTACTTGTTTGAATACATCTCATTAATCAATTCTACATGTCGAGTAGCTATTACTGCTCTTCGTATTTTCATACTTGGAGTCAACTCACCTGCATCAATTGCTAGATCTTGAGGAAGAATTCTAAACTCTTTAATTTGCTCCCAAGGGTTCAGTTGGGAATTTAATTGATATATTTCACTGGCGATTTGATCCTTAACAACTTTATCTTTAATTAAAGATGAATAATCACCTTGAATTTTTCTAGTTTCGGCAAACGCTTTTAATGAGTCAGGATCAATCGCAATTAATGCTGCCACAAAAGGTTTGTCTACAGCCTGCACAACCATATTGCTAGCTATTTTTGTAATTCCCTTGAATCTAGACTCAATATTGCTTAGAGCAACGTATTTTCCATTAGAGGTTTTAACTAAGTCTTTCTTTCGATCAGTTACTTTGACTCGGTTTAAATCATCAATCTCACCGATGTCACCTGTTTTAAACCAACCATCATCTGTGAAAGTTGCTTTTGTTTCTTCGGCTAAATTGTGATACCCCTTCATAACCCCTGGGCCTTTGATTAGAATTTCGCCATCTGCAGCGATTTTTATTTGCATTCCATTAAATATTTCACCAACAGTGCCTAGCCCTAAACTAGTTGGTCTATTTAAAGTTGTTGCTGCACTTGTTTCAGTTAAACCATAACCTTCTAAAATAGTTAAACCAGCAGCTTCAAAAAACCAGGCCACATCAGTTGATAAGGCGGCTGCACCGGATACAAAGAATCTGATTCGTCCACCCATTCTTTTTTGCAATTTTGAAAAAACTAATTTATTGGCAATAGCAAGTTGTGCTTTTGTTGCTTTGTCGGGCTCAATTCCTTGATTTCTTTTTGCCTTTGCAGCTTTCACCCCAACTCCAACTGCCCAATTAAATATCTTGGCTTTAGCTCCGCCTTCATGTTCAACATCTCCAGTGACTTTGGCATATATTTTTTCAAATATTCTTGGAACAGCACCCATAAAGGTTGGTTTAATTTGACCAAGATTTTCAACTAATCGATCAACTTGTCCATCAACTGCTGTTGTGAAACCAATTTGTAATTGGGCGGCCAATAAAACACTTCCAAATGAATGAGCAAGTGGTAGCCAAAGCATCTGCACGTCATCAGGTCTCAAAATACCTAATGTTTCAATAGTGGCACCTTCAAATGCCCAATTTGAATGTAATAGAACAACACCTTTTGGTCTACCTGTGGTTCCAGAGGTGTACATCAATGTTGCAAGATGATTTGAATTAATTGAATCGATTCGATCCAATACAAGTCTTGGATTGTTTCTTAAGTTATTTCTACCCATTTCTTGGAGCTCATCAAATCCGATAACCCAATCCCCATCACCACGTCCTTCGAAAACAATTACTTTTTCAATATTTGTAATTTGATTCCTTCTATTTTTAAGTTTTGTTAATTGTTCATCATTTTCTGCAAAAATAAATCTGGCAGCTGAATCATTTAAAATGTAGGCAACATCATCAGGTTCCGTTTGAGCATAAACAGTTGTAACAGCTCCACCAGCTGTTAAAATTCCTAAATCTGCTGCAACCCAGTCATAACAAGTCATGCTTGCGATCGCTACACGTTCTTCGTTCTTTAAACCTAAACCGATTAAACCAGCAGCAAGATTTACAGCTTGTTCATTAACTTCTTGCCAAGTTAAAGTTGTCCAACCAGAATTTGTTCGCTTCATAAACGCAGAAGAATTTGGGGCAACTCGTACTCGCTCTTGCAACATGTGTGCCACTGAGCGCGCAGGTGTTGGATATGGAGCACTGGCGCTACCGGTATTGGTCTTAGTCACAAAATCCCCTGACGTTTAGTTGGAAAAACCTACTTTCCTTAATAGCAGATAGTTTAGGTTTTTGGCCAGTTCAATTTGAAAAATTTTGGGTTTTAAGGCTATTTTTTGTCTTTGCCAGGGGCATCGGCATTGGTTTTAAGCGCTGCAACAAATGCCTCTTGCGGAACTTCAACACGACCCACCATTTTCATGCGCTTTTTTCCTTCCTTTTGCTTTTCAAGTAATTTACGTTTACGACTAATATCTCCGCCATAACACTTAGCCAAAACATCTTTTCGAATAGCTCTTATACTTTCTCTGGCAATAATTCTGGCACCAATGGCAGCTTGAATTGGGACTTCAAATTGTTGGCGCGGAATTAAATTCTTTAATCTTCCAGTCATTTCAACGCCATAAGAATAAGCCTTATCTTTATGAACTATTGAACTAAATGCATCAACTGGATCACCGTGTAATAAAATATCTACTTTCACTAAATCAGCAGCTTCTTCACCAGAGGGTTCGTAATCAAATGAGGCATAACCTCTGGTTCTTGATTTAAGTTGATCAAAAAAATCAAATACTATTTCAGCAAGAGGTAATGTATATCTAAGTTCGACTCGGTCTTCGGATAAATAATCCATGGCGTGCATTTGCCCTCTTCGCTCTTGAGCCAATTCCATAACTGATCCAATATATTCACTAGGTGTCAAAATTGTTGCTTTGACAACTGGTTCAAATATTTCAGATACTTTTCCAGCAGGAAATTCACTTGGGTTAGTTATTGAAATTTCTGTTTTGTCTTCCATGACGATGCGATAGCCAACACTTGGGGCTGTTGAAATCAAACTTAAATCAAATTCTCTATCTAGTCGTTCTCTAACAATTTCTAAATGTAATAAACCTAAGAAACCACATCGATAACCAAAACCTAAAGCCACAGATGATTCTGGTTCATAAACTAACGCTGCATCATTTAATTGCAATTTATCTAAGGCATCTCTTAAAAGCGGGTAATCACTGCCATCAATTGGAAACAGCCCAGCAAAAACCATTGGTTTGGGATCACGAAATCCCGCCAAAGCCGTTTGGGCAGGTTTAATGGCATCGGTAATAGTATCTCCAACTCGTGATTGCCTTACGTCTTTTACTCCAGTGATTAAGAACCCAACTTCTCCCACCCCTAAACCTTTTGTAGAAATTGGTTCGGGAGAGATAACACCAATATCTAATAATTCGTGGGTTACTCCAGTTGACATCATTTTAATTTTTTCACGAGGCTTTAAATTTCCATCTATGACTCTTATATAAGTTACAACTCCTCGATAAGTGTCATAAACAGAATCAAAAATCATAGCTCTTGCAGGTGCATTCGGATCACCAACTGGGAATGGGACATCTACGACGATTAGATCAAGTAATTCTTTTACCCCTGCTCCAGTTTTTGCACTTACCCTTAACACATCAGATGGTTTACAGCCCACGATGTTTGCTAATTCTGCAGCATATTTATCAGGTTGCGCTGCAGGTAAATCTATTTTATTTAAAACGGGAATTATGGTCATATCTTTTTCTAAAGCTAGATAAAGATTTGCTAAAGTTTGAGCTTCAATTCCTTGAGCTGCATCTACTAATAAAACTGCTCCCTCGCAAGCTTCTAAAGACCTACTAACTTCGTAGGTGAAATCAACGTGGCCTGGAGTGTCAATTAAATTTAAAACATAATTCTTTTCATCTAAACCCACCCAAGGCAATCTAACGGCCTGAGACTTTATCGTTATGCCGCGTTCTCTTTCTATATCCATTCGATCTAAATACTGAGCTCGCATATTTCGAGCATCGACGACACCAGTAAT
>CALBND010000053.1 GCA_937896305.1 uncultured Actinomycetes bacterium | reverse complement strand
TTTGACCAATCAAACTTTTTAAACGAGATTGGCTTTCCTGCATCTAGGGGATCGATAAACCAATTTTTTAAATCATTTACTAATTGGCTACTTAATGCCTTATCCCATCCTTCATATACATCATCCATATGAATGGTCTTGCAATTATCAAGATATCCAGCAAGATTTAGGGCAAAAGTAGATTTACCTGAACCTGCTGGACCATCAATGCAAATTAATTTTGTTTGCCCACAAAATATTTTAGACTCATTAATTTTTTTAACTAAATCTTCAAATTTTTGGGAAATCATTGATTTTTATTTGCTTGCAAATACCAGTTTCTCCATCCGATAGTTGCAATAACAACAAATACCAGATAGAGCAAAGAAGTAAACCATAAGCCAAGGGAGGCGTAAAAAATGGTGGCAACTAAATCAACTACAAACCAGGTTGGCCAGGTTTCAAATTTTTCTCGCACCATCAAAATTTGTGCCACGATGCTGCCTAACAAGATAAATGAATCTGGCCACGTTGCTGCTGCTCCAATGTTGGCTAAAGCTGGAGCTAATAAAACCCAAGAACCAATCAGTACCATTAACCAAATAAATCTTGCTTTATTTGATAATTTTGCAGGCTGAGCTCCTGTTTTACCCCAACCAAACCAACCCCAAATTCCTGCGGCAACAAAAACTATTTGTAATGCCGCACTTGCGTATAAATTAAATTGCAAAAATAAAATTCCATAAAGTGCGCTACTTATTGCCCACCAAGGCCAAGTAATTCTTTTACCTGTAGTTCCTAACCAAACTCCAATTAGTGCAGTAATACTTGCAACTAATTCAAGTATTGAAACTTCATATCCCCAAGCAGTAAATAGAATTGTCATAAAATATTCCTCTCCCAATCTGGCATTACCCAGATGGTTTAAACGGTCAGCGACACCAAATTGTCGCCCTCTCAGTTTGGATTAGGCCCAAACTCCCGTGGTTCGTTTTTAAAACATATCACACTCGAATAATAAAAATCATTTATACATTCTTTAGAGCCAAGGGAAATTGAACCCCTGACCCCTCGCAGGCCAGATTAGTCTTTGAGTAGTTTCTAGTTGTTTGGTTTGGCATTTACCCATAGAGCTTTATTTCAATAGCTGAATTTTTAGGTTTACTTAGGATCTAATCTCGATAGAAAATTCACCACATATTTTCTAGAATTTTTTTTGCCTGTTCATATTCGGATTCTGTGCTGTGACCTCTGAAACTAAATGTACTCAAGCAAGAATTAATGCAGGATTTTCAATCAAAGTTTTGAGTCTTTTCAGCCATAGTGCTGCTAAAACCCCGTCAACTGGGCGATGGTCAACTGACAGAGTTACTTTAAGAGTGTGGCCAACTTCTACTGCCCCTTCAACCACGATTGGTTGATTAACGATTGCCCCCACAGCAAGAATTCCAACTTGTGGTGGATTCAATATTGCGGAGAAACTCTCGACACCAAACATTCCTAAATTGGTAACTGAGAATGCACCACCTTCTATTTCATGTTGTTTTAATTTTCCTTCATTAGCGCGAGTTGCAAAATCTTTGATTTGATTTGAAATTTGCGTCAAGCTCAGATTTTCTGCTGATCTGATTACTGGAGTAACTAAACCCCTATCGCTACTAATAGCAACAGACACATCAACTGTATTAAAATGTCTTACGCAATCATCCATCCAAATTACATTCATTTCAGGCACATCAACCAAAGTTCTTACTACTGCTTTAAAAACAAAATCATTAATTGAAACTTTGACCAATCCGTCTTCGTTAATACTTTTTCTAAGTGCTAATAGCGCATCCACCCGACATGTTGCATCGAGATAAAAATGTGGAGCCTCACGTTTACTTGCAGAAGCGATTTAGCAACCGCCTTTCGCATTACCGAATGAAGAATGTCAGTGTAACCATTTTCTGAACTCACACCTGACAACTTACCGACATTTTGTTGTGATGAATTACCAAAACCATTGGCAATACTTCGTTCTACATCCGCTCTCACAATTCTTTGCCCAGGACCTGTACCAACAATGTCTTCTATAGAAATATTATTTTCCTTAGCAAGCTTTCTTGCAATAGGTGATGAAAAGACACGTTCACCTTGAGTATTTTGTGAAATGAGATTATTTAGAGTGTCGTTGACAACTGCTATTGATTGTGTGGAGGTTTTTTCCAGATTCTTTTCTACATTCTCAGCTTTAATTTCATTAGTGTCGTTGCTTAAATCTGCCAGACCTAAATTCTTTATAACAGCGGCTTCGTCAGTTACTTTTTCATCAAGTCCAATTAGTATTGCAATCGGAGCGCCTACGTTTACCGATTCTCCTGGGTTAATTAATGAGCGCCATAAAATTGCGTCTTGATCAGAAACAATATCCACGTTAGCTTTTGAGGTTTCAACAACAGCAATAGAGTCACCGTTTTCAATTTTACTTCCAGGAGTCAGACACCATTCGAGAAATACAACTTCTTCTGCATCTGCCGAGATTCCTGGCATTCTAAGTAAATGTGCCATTTAAATTACTTCCTGATTAGAGCCATAATTTCTTATTAAGGCTTGCACTATTGTGTCTGTATCAGCAACTGCTGCATCTTCAAGCACAAAACTGACACTCGGAGCTGATTCTGAACCTGAAACTCTTTGCACAGGTGAATCTAGCCAATCAAAATATCTACGTTGAATTTCATCACTTAACCAACCGCCATAGGAAGTGCTACGAGAAGCCTGCTCAACGATTATCACATTATTAGTTTTACGAATACTTTCACCAATTTTGTCCCAATCGATACTTGCCGCATCAAGCCAGCGCAAATCAATAACTTCAGCATCAATCCCACTATTTTCAACGGCGTCAAGTGATTTTTGCACCATAGAAAGATAAGTTAAAATAGTTACAGCCTTTCCTGAGCGTCTAATTGCTGCCGTGCCTATCGGAATATAGAAATCCATGTCTGATTCAGGAACATCTCCTGAGATTTTGTACAGATCAGAATCATGTTCCAAAACAACAACGGGATCTTTGCAAAGCAATGAACTATTCATCATTCCGATGTAATCAAGCGGAGTAGCTGGTGCAGCAATTCTCCAACCTGGGGAGGTGTTCATAATTCCTGCAGGATCCATGGAATGTTGTGAACCATAACCTGTGCGGGTACCAATTTTTACTCTCATAACTAAAGGCATATCATGTTTGCCCCCAAACATGTGACGAGCTTTTCCAATTTGATTAAAAAGTTGATCCGCTGCAACCCATATAAAATCTGCATACATTAATTCGGCAACTGGTCGGTAGCGACCATCTAAAGCTAATCCGCCTGCAAGTCCAGTAAATGCAGCTTCGCTAATTGGAGTTCCTAGCACTCGGTCAGGAAATGCTTGTTTTAATCCTTTAGTTGCGCCACGTGGACCGCCATTTAATTTATGAACGTCTTCGCCTAAAACAACAATCGAGTTATCTGTTTCCATACGGCGCAGCATCACTTCTGCTACCACATTTATGAATTTCTTACTGACAGTTTTACCAACAAAATCTTGAGCTTCTTTAAATTTTAAGCCATCGAATTCAGAAAGATCTCCTCTGATTCCTACGTCAATCAATTGGGGATCTGGCCATAAATTAGAACGAAATCTTTGAGTGCCTACTTGATTTGGATCTGCTTCTAGAAGTTCTCCTGAAACTTCAGTCATCATACTCTGAGATTTGATACGCAACTTAGAAATTTCGTCTGCAGTCATTAATTTTCTACGAATCAGTTGCGATTCCAGCATTTGAATTGGGTCACGTTTTCTCCATTCAGTTTCTTCAGTTTTTTCGCGATAACCAAATGCACTTCCTGGAAACGGACCATTTTGATGAAAGTAGCGGTAAACGTCTGCCTCGATCATGGTTGGACCTTTACCTGAACGCATATGCACAAGGGCTTGTTCCATTGCTAAATAAACCGCTAAAGGGTCCATTCCATCAACTCGCCAACTCGCAATTTTGAATCCTGGACCTCGTGCAGATAAGCGAGGTTCCCCTGTTGCTTCTTCAGCCGTAGTTGAGACTGCATATTGATTATTTTCAATAAAGAAACAAATTGGTAGTTTCCAAGCTGCCGATAAGTTAAAAGTCTCAAGAACCGAACCAATATTTATTGCTCCATCACCAAAATAAGTAACGGCAACGGCATCAGTTTTTGCTTGCTTATGTGACCAGGCAAAACCTGCAGCAAATGGGACAGCTCCCCCAACAATGGCATTTGTGCCTAATGATCCTGCTTCTTTCCATTGCAAATGCATTGAGCCTCCGCGGCCTCCACAAAATCCTTGGGCAAGGCCACAAATTTCTGCCAATGTTCTTTTAATCAGCGTACGAATTTCGGTTGAAAATTCTTTATTTGGGTCTATTCCTTTCGGTGAAACAAATCCTAAAGTTTTAGCTAAAAATTGATGGTGTCCACGATGTGAGCCATTTATTTGATCGTGGGCAGTGAGATTGATAATCGAACCGACTGCTCCGCCTTCTTGTCCAATACTTGAATGAAGCGGACCATTAACTAATTTTTGACTTGCTAATTCAAGTGCAGTCTCTTCAAATGCTCTAATAATATGTAACTGCACAAGCATTGTTTTGAGAAGTTGGGGATCGGCATCGTCCCAATCTTGCTGCGTTGTTTGAACTTCAACCCAAGGTGCTTCAAGTGTTAAGTTCTTACTCTCGGGCATTTTCTCCTCATATTCTTAGGTTATTTAAAGTATCAACCATCTTTAAAATGGAATTAAAAGTGGGTTAGTTTTCTTTGCATAAATTAGGTATTAAGCATATTTCCAATAGTCGAAACGATTAGAGAAAATGAAATGGCACCAGGATCAGCAGATCCCAAAGATTTCTCGCCCAAAACTCGAGCACGACCCATTTTTGGTATTAAATCTTCAGTTGCTTTGGCAGCATTAGCAGAAACTCCGGCTGCTAAGTTCCATGAATCAGCTGCACTATGTCCTTGCAATATGCATCTTTCAAATTCTTGGGCAAATGGAACTTGTGCATCAATCATGGTTTTGTCACCAACACTTGCTCCACCCAAACCAATAATGGAATTAACAAAAGCTTTAATTGCCTTTACCTGTGCATTTAAATCAACTTCGTTTTCATTGCCTAATGCATTTCCGGCTGCAGTCAGCGCCGCACCCCAAAGTGCACCTGATGCTCCGCCAGAATGTTCAGCCCATCGGGCTCCAGCTCCGGCAAGAGTTGTTTGAGCACCTGCTCCGTCTTTAACTAGTATTTGTGCCGCTTCTGCAGCTGCTTTTGAACCTCGTGTCATACCTGCGCCGTGATCTCCATCTCCAGCTACTGAATCAAGATCGCCCAGCATCGATTCATTTTCAGCAATGATTTCTTTAACCTTATTTAATCCTGCTGCAATTTGAATTGCCGCTTTTTGTGAACTGCTGCTTCCTTTATGATTTACTCTTAATGGTTCTGGTTCAGTATTGAACACCACATTTGCATCAAGTGGTGGGTCAATAAGATCTGCTCTTCGAAATGCGGGGCTGTCACAAGGGGTTAACCAATATTTTTCAATTTCATCATCTATCCAAACCAGTGTTAAAGATAATCCACCCATGTCTAGTGACGTCACAAATTCTCCGACTCCGCCATCAACAATTTCAATTCCCGCTGCAGCAAGTCTTGTTGTCACAGACTCATATGTGACATAAAGTTCTTCGTATTTAGCTGAACCTAAGCCATTTAATAGTGCAACAACTTTTTTACCTGCCCCGTTTGGAACTTCATCTAGTAATTTGTCCACTAACAATTTTGCCACATCATCGGCTGTTCCAAGATCAGTTTCAAAAATTCCTGGTTCACCATGAATTCCTAAACCAACAGCAATTTTTCCAGCTGGTACTTCAAATAAAGGTTTTTTTGAACCAGGTAAAGTACAACCTGAAAAAGCTACTCCAAATGTCCTTGTTCTATCGTTAGTTTTATTCAAAACTCGATAAACTTCATCCAAAGAAAGTCCAGCTTCAGCTGCTGCCGAAGCAACTTTCAATACTGCTAATCCACCAGCGATACCTCGACGTTTCTTAATCTCATCTTTTGAGGCTGAAGCCACATCGTCGGTGACAACTGCACTTCTAACATCAAACCCATCTGCTTTAAGCAATTCTGCAGCCATACCAAAATGCAATACATCACCTGCATAATTAAGAAAAGCAAGTAAAATTCCACCTCCATGATCAGCGGCTTTGGCAACACTTCGAGCCTGAGAGGCTGAAGGTGAAGCAAAAATTTTCCCCGTAACTGCACCATCGACTAAACCAGGACCAACCCAACCCATAAATCCTGGGTAATGACCTGTTCCTCCACCTGTAATAATTGCAACTTTGCCAGGTTTACTTTTTGTGGCACGGACTACCCCACCATAAACTTTTTTTACATATCTCGAATTAGCTTTTGCAAAACCGTCAACTAATTCAACAGGAAAATCTACTGGATCATTTAATAATCTTGTCATTTCTTATCTTCTCCTTTTTGTTGTTGATTTATTATTAAACCGGGCAAGGTGTTTTCATAATATTATTTAAGTCATTAAGTGTCACTACTTCAGATAATGTTAAATTATTTGGATTTTCAATCACTGTGGATTTTTCCCCTTGCGCATAATCCCCCAGGCTACTTACTACAAGTGATGCTCCATCAAAATTTTCACCGGAAGTAAAACTGCTTATCGTGACAAGAGTACGCAGTCCCGCAGTAGTTGCTGCCACTAAGCCATTATTACTATCTTCAACAACAATGGCTTCATTTACAGAAACAGCTAATTTTTCAAGTGCAAGTAAATAAATATCTGGTGCTGGTTTTTTATGGGGCACAATATCTCCTGCAAATACCGAGAACTTGGAAGCTAGTTCATCTCCCACAGCATGATTTAACACCGCGCGTACAGATTTTTCATGAGATGTCGATGCCACCGCAAGTCTCCAACCGGCTGAATTCGCTTCTTCGACAATTCTGGCTATCCCAGGACGAGCAGGCATTATGCCTTGTTCCACTAACTGTGTGTAAATCTCGGTTTTGTAGCGATGCCAGTTAGTAACCGCAACCGCTTGTCCTTCTGAGTCAGATGGGAGTTTGGCTTTAGCAATAAATTCTGGAGTTAACAGACTTTTAAGTCTTTCTTTGCCGCCACCAATTTTTAATTTTGCAGCATAATCATTAATAGTCCACTGGACTGGTAATTTGAAATAATCAAAAGTTTGATTGAACGCAGCCAAATGCCCATCTTTTTCGGTATCTGCAAGTACTCCATCGCAGTCAAAAATTAAAGCAGGCATCAGATTTATTTACCTAACTTTATTCTTGCTGCCAAATTGTTCAGTCAAATCAACAACCATTTCAATAATTTCAGTGCTGGTTGCCTTGAACAGTGAAGGTGGATCCCATTTATTTGCTTTTTCTGTTTCAACAAGAAATGAAAGAGTTGATTTCATATAGATCTCTTTCAATGCAGTTGAAATATTAATTTTGGCACAACCGCGGGCAATCAATTCTTTAAATTGGTCTAAGGTTAACCCACTTCCCCCATGCAGAGCTATTGGAATTGACTTGCGGGAAACAATGTCAGAAACGCGATCAAAATCAATCACTGGAGTTTTTTTATAAGTTCCGTGCGCATTCCCGATAGATGGCGCAAAAACATCAACGCCTGTTTCTTCAATAAAATTAAGAGATGTCTCCAAAGATTCGCGTTTCGCAGTCGAATCTGAACCGTGTCCATCTTCAACACCCGTTATTGCTTCAATTTCGCCTTCAACCGAAGCTCCAAAGGCACGTGCTTGTTTAACAACCTCAATTGTTTGCCTCTGGTTTTCTTCCACTGGTAATTCTGAAGCGTCAAAAAGCACCGAATTCCACCCATGTTCTAAACATGAAGTTATAACATCACGATTGGGGCAGTGATCTAAGTGGAGAGCAACAGGAACTTCTATCCCCTTGGTCATGGACTGCCACATACTTGCAAGTACTTCGACTCCGATGCTGCGAACTGTTTTCACAGAAGTTTGAATTATTATTGGAGACTTGGCTTTAACCGCCCCCTCTAATACGGCTTCGAGTGTTAGATCATTAAAAATATTTATGGCTGGAACTCCATACCGTTCTTTGAATGCAGGCTGCAAAATTTCTTTTAATGAGACAACGCTCACCCCACACCTCCCATTTTTGATTACGTAAAAAGGTAAAATTTTCTTCTAAAACTCTTGAACAATAATGATACTTAGGTTAATGTACAATTTGTCCGAAGTCAATATTGGGTCTGCCGAAAGGAAAACAAATGTCAAATAATCAGAGCAAGAAGCCGTTACAATTTGGTGGACATTCGCTCGTCTGGGCTGGAGATTGGTCGCCAAAAAGTGCTCGATTCGCAGCAAGCAGCGCGAATAAAGTTGGCTATGACCTAATAGAAATATTGATAGCTGAACCAGAAAAAATTGATGCAGCTATGACAAAAGATTTATTATCAGAATTTAATTTAGAAGCCACAGGCTGTTTTGTGCTCAATGCCAAAACAGATATTTCAAGTGCTGACAAATCAATTGTAAAGGCTGGCGAAGATCTAGCTCGAAGAGC
>CALBND010000052.1 GCA_937896305.1 uncultured Actinomycetes bacterium | reverse complement strand
GCGCCGGCAGCAGAAGCATTCATTGATCTTGTGGATCCATATTGTCTAATGGCGTAAGTAACTTCACACATTGCAATAGCTTCTTCTGATAACCCTGGTCCTTCTTGACCAAAAAGTAGCGCACAAGTTGCCGGTAAAACTGCCTTCTCTAATTCTTTAGATCCTTCAACATTGTCGATGCCAATAATTGGCACATTGTTTTCTTTGGCCCAAGTGGTGAAATCTTTAGGGGTGGGATGGTGATGTAGGTGTAAATATTTATCTGTCACCATGGCACCGCGTTTGTTCCAATCACGCTTGCCAATGATGTGTACACCTTCTACGTTAAACGCATTGGCTGTTCTAACAACTGAGCCAATATTTAAATCGTGTTGCCAATTTTCAATTGCAATATGTAAAGAATGTCTACTTTTATCTAATTCTTTAACAATTGCTGCCACAGACCAATATCGATATTGATCAAGAATATTTCTTTTATCGCCATTTTCTAAATATTCAGGATCGTATTGTTCACCCTCGGGCCATGGTTTGGGATGAGGGCCAACACCAACAACTGGATAAAATTCTCCAGCTTGGACTTCTTTTCGATCACCTAAATCTGGACGATTAACAATATATTCTTCGCTATCCACAATTTCTATTTAACTGCTTCACTAATTGCTTTTGTGTGGGCTGGTGAAGAACCACAACAAGAACCAATGACATTTACACCAAAGGATTTCATCTCTGCTGCGTATTTTGCCATTTCTTCAGGTGTGCCATCATAAATAAATTCATCTCCCACAAGTTTTGGTAAACCTGCATTTGATTGGGTAATGATGAAAGTGCCAGGTTGTCTTGCTCCAACTAATTCTTGGGCAATAACTTTCATTTCATCAGTGCCGCGTCCACAATTTGCTCCAATGAGTCTTACTCCAAGAGCAGAAATTGTTTTTACAGCTGTTTCAGGTTTTACACCCATCATGGTTCTTAAATTGGTATCAAATGAAAAGGTGACAGCAATTGGTAAACCTGGTGCAAATTCTTGAGCTGCTTTTACTGCTGCTTCAACTTCACTTAAATCACTCATAGTTTCAATTAAAATTCCATCAATCCCACCTGCAACTAAACCTTTGATTTGTTCAGCAAATATTTCTTTTGCCGAATCAATGGTTAAAGTTCCCATTGGTTCCATTAATTCACCACTTGGACCAATATCGCCCATTACAAAACAATCTGGATATTTACTAGCAACTTCTTTAGCTAATTGTGCAGCTGCTTTGTTTAATTCAAAAACTCGTTCTTCTAATTGATGCATTTGTAATCTTGGTTTAGTGCCACCAAAAGTATTGGTGGTTAAAAGATTTGCCCCGTTTGCGGCGTACTGATCAAGAATGTTAGCTACTTTTTCTGGTTGCTCAACATTCCATAATTCTGGTGCACCACCATCGGTTAAACCTGCATCTTGCAACATGGTGCCCATGGCACCATCGCTGATTAGACTTTTACCTTGATCCAATAAATCATAAATATTTGCCATAATAATTTCTCCTTGAAAAATTAGTTTTGTTTTGGTCCTAATTCGTCAAGCAATGCTGCGAGGCGAGCCTCGGAGAAATCTTTCTCAATACCAGCAACAACTTGTTCTATTATCTTAGCCGGTGAGTCTGAAACTTCTATCCATTCGGAACGATTCCAGCCATCCATGTATGAGTCAGCATCTGCTTGATCTAATCTCATAGCTGCTTCATCGATTGCTTCTTGAAAACGCATTGGTAATTGTGCTTTAACTACTTCTTCACCTTCTTTGGCTACCACCATTGAGGGAATATTTCGCCAATTAGTTATTTGATATTGGGTCATTTATATTTTCTCCATTGAATTGGCCAGGATGGCATCGTGCAGATATTGGGCTAAACCTTGGGCATATTTTTCATAGTT